>JAOUMG010000338.1 GCA_029881635.1 Paracoccaceae bacterium
GGTGCTGACTGCAAATACTGCTCTGTCACCGGTTCACGCGACCAATGCTCTACCCCACTGGATCCAAATATCCGCCAGGTGATTACAATGCCGTTGGCGCCTTTTTCCTTGGCCGCCCCGATCATATCGTCAAGCGTGCCATCGCCATATTTGATGCACAAAAACTCATCCGCATCAAAGACAAGAACCCAGTCGCTGGTACCAACGAGCTTTTCCTCTTGCGCGTAATTCAGCGCCGAGGGTTGTGGACGCAGCCCATCGGGGATTGCATTCACGCGATGATGCGCCAACCCCAATTCTTCCAGTCTCATCAGCATCGCATCGGTGCCGTCCGTACAGTCATTGGTGTAGACAACAAAATCGGTAAACCCGACTGCCATATGATGCGCGATCCATTCCAGCACGAAAGGGCCTTCGTCCTTCATCATCGACACGGCGGTGATTCTGCCGTGAGGGCTGGTGCGTTTCTCTAACCCATCCGGCAGCGACACTTTCTTGGAAAGCTTCACAGTTTTCGCGGTCTTTCCTGCCAAAGTCTGCCTCT
Organism: Paracoccaceae bacterium; assembly: GCA_029881635.1. Classification (GTDB taxonomy): domain Bacteria; phylum Pseudomonadota; class Alphaproteobacteria; order Rhodobacterales; family Rhodobacteraceae; genus Albidovulum. The sequence goes on from JAOUMG010000338.1 coordinate 545, forward strand.
TGCCTCTTTCGCCCTATGGTTTGGGTTTCGCCCCATACTGGACACGGTCAAACCGATAGGGCACTATCGCCGGAAAGGCAAAAAAAATCACTTTTTCAGGTGATTGTTTACATGAGGCAATGATGGCAGTTCCCGTTCGCAGACCGGTTGCATCTTTATGGATCGGTGAAAAACTACAGTATCTCAATCAGTTATGCCTGCTCAGCCATGTCAAGCATGGCCATCCGACAACACTTTATTGCACCGATACCGTTACCAATGTTCCTGACGGGGTCGAAGTTCGCCCGGCGACAGAAATCATGACGATCGATATGGACATCGTCAGCCAGACCAGTGAATCTTTTCTGTCGAATGTCTTTCGATACAAGATGATCCAGAAAACCAATGCCGTCTGGATTGACTGCGATGCATTCTGCCACCAACCCTTCCCGGATGAGATGCAAAACATCTTTGCAGGCCACGGCTTTCGCGGCGCGTTGAACTGCGGGGTTGTTTACATACCTCCGAAAGGCGAACTGATTGAACGTTTGATGGATTACTACGACAACCTGCCCGACGCCCCGGCATGGTTCAACAAACAGCAGCACAAGCGGCTTGCCAAACAGGACCCATCCCTGCCCCACGCGGTAAGAATTTACAAAGCCGAAAGAACATCGTTCGGGCCGCAGGCTTTCACCTATTTCGCCCAGCAAACCGGTGACTTCGATAAGGCGCTCAGCTCGGATTACCTCTACCCGGTTCCATTTCAGCTAAACGATATTTTCTTTGACCCTTATGGACGGGTGGAAGGGCATTTCACCGACAACACGCTTTCGGTACATCTTTATACCAATGGCACCAAGCCCTGGTGGCGCAAGAACCCGCCATTACCGGGATCCTATGCCTTCAGAATGTGCGAAGAGATCGGGCTGGATCCAAACCAAGCGCTGGAAGATTAAAGCGTTCTGGCATTCACTGCAGGACATTTCGGAATTCGCTCCAAAATCGGCATCTTGCTGATTCAGGGCAATGATATCCGAACCAACTCAAACCCGAAATGCTATCGCGCAGCTGTGATTTCAAACCAGCGATGAAAACCGTTCGGGAACTGTCGTAAACAACCCTTTTTCATGGGCTAGCGGATGGGCCGAGGCCCGCGGCCGCTTGGCAACCGAGCCGTCGGATTCAACGGGGAACTCCTTGAATGCGGCTGTGACCGCGTCTTCATAGGGTAACAACTGCAGATCGGTAACCTCATTAAACGTGTTCAAACGATCATTCTGGTGCCCGACGAATGAAGCGTGCTGCCCCTGCCCGCCGCGTGCATCCATACGTTCCTGGGCGATTTGCACATCGCACAGCGCCATGTGGAACAGCACGAAATGGGGGTTCATGATAACCGGGCGGTTCAGCAACCTATGTGCCCCCCCCGACCAATTGTTCCAGCGCCAGATGACAAAGGGTTTGGTATACCGGTCGGCAACGAAACCGAACCGGCGCTGTGACAATATGGGTTTGCTAGCGTCTAATGGTGTGGTCTCTGCCGGGCGCTGGACCATGTCGATCCCCAAGGCAAATGTATATCCCTGATCCCCGACGGCACGCAGCGCCTCTTCCCAGCCAAGCCCACAAGCGGGATCAACAACAACGTATTCATCCACGTCACCCCGAATGACGAATTCATGGCTTTTGCGCAGAAAATTCGCCTTTTTGGACATGGTTGACGCCGCCCACTGGTCGTTACGCCGACGTTTGCGTGGACCATCCAGAACAACCTCGACATTGATGCCGGTCAGATCGACCTCTGGCTCCCAGTCATCACCGTCCAGCACAACATAAAGGTTTTCCCGCCCGACAATTGCGCCATAGTAGTTAATCCACTTAGCCAGGAAAAAACTTTCCTGACGGGCATGCGTCAATGCGCAGAGTAGTTTCTTTTCCATCCGTGGCCCCGCTCGCCGTCCTCTGCCGCCGCTGTTGTTCTTCTGATCGGCGCTTATTCGGTATCCTAGATTGGCATTCGCGAAATATCCATCATCATACTGGGTGCATGCAATCCACTGGTCTGGCCCTGACCCGCCCTGTCGCATATGTATCCAGACAGACCCCGGCCATTGGCAGCCGCGTTTGAGAAACTGACAAAGGTGACCTGTGACCAGCTTTTCCGTTGTTGCGATCGTAAAGGAACCTTTGGAAATCGTGCAAAGATTCCTGCGTTGGTACATCGGCCAAGGGGCATCCAACATTACATTGTTTTTCGATGACCCGCACGACCCGGCAATTTCGTTTGCTTCGGGTTTCGCCAATGTTACTGCAGTGCCTTGCACACCGGCGCTCTGGTCCGAAGTCGGCGTCAAGCACGACGCCCGTTTCACGCGCCGTCAGAACAATGTCCTGACCTATGCCTATTACCGGCAAACCGACGACTGGATGCTAAACGTGGATGCCGACGAGTTGATGTATTTTCATGGGGAAAGCATTGCCGATCGTATCAATAGTTTTGATCTGGATGCGTCGGCCTATGCCATCAGAACCGCAGAGCATGTTTTGGTTCCCGCCTCGCAAGGATTTCATTTCAGAACAGGCATCGAAAAATCCGCCGTTCGGGATGTTTTTGGCGCAAACGCAGATCTGTTTTTGCGCCGACGGGGTTTGGCGGGTCATCCGGAAGGCAAGTCATTCATTCGTACTGGGCTTGCCGATATTCGCCTGCGCCAGCATTGGGCCGAATACCGCGATGGCGGCGCGGTCGAAGGGCCTGTGCTGACTGCGTCTGATGCCGCATTTCTCCTTCACTTCATGGTCGAAGATTACGCATCCTGGCGGGGCAAGCTCGATTGGCGGGTGAATTCATGGGGGTATCCTCAGCCCATCAAAGACCGGGTAGCCCACATTCGCGCAAACAGCGCCGATATCGAAACCGATCTGAAAGCGTTGTATCAAACGCTGCACGAACTGCCGCCAGAAAAGTTGGAAAAATATACGGCGGCAGGCGGCATTCACAGGTTCGCTCTGGACATCTGACGGCCCAGCTATTCCTCAAAGCCTGCCGATTGCAGCATCGTCGTCAGTTCTGCATGGTTCTTTGCGCAAACCATCTCGAATGCGGTGTTTTTTGCGGCTTTCCACTGTGGCCAATTCAGCAGGTAGCGTGATCGGTGGTAATGTACAAAAACCGGATCTTCGGACGGGTCCGCCCGGCGATCAGATATTGAAAAGTTGTTTTCGGTCGGCACAACCTTGTACTGAAACCCGAACCGCTTCATTGCCAATGGCAGGGTAATCTGATCAAGCCACGGTCGTTTTCCGCCAATATTCGCCTTGA
>JAOUMG010000340.1 GCA_029881635.1 Paracoccaceae bacterium
AATCCACTTCATGCCCCGCGATGCCAGATAGGGTGCCGGCCGACAGTCTTCATGGTCATTCAAAACCTCATACATCAGTTCGGTAACCTTGAAGGTAACGGCATAGTCCCGCCCGGCATTCCAGCCGCCAACGGCAAAGACCTTGCCCCCCACCTTCCACACATCCGCCCCGCCCCATTGGACAACATGCGTTGTCGCGGGAAGGCCCGCGCAAAAATCGTTGAACTCCTGCGACGTCAAAGCCGTCCGATCCCGATATTGTGGTTTAAACCAAACCATCTTGCGACCAAGCTTCTGGTTTTGCCAGTCCCAATTCGCGCGCGCCAATTTGCCGCGCCCCGACTGTCGGGTTTTGTCCGGACCAGCGTTGAACTGGCCGGATCAATCCCCAGCTAAAGACCCATAACCCCGAAACCATACAGGACCCTCAATGCCCCTCATCCGCGCCCTTGACCGTTTCTTTCGCCATGAAGCCGCCGGTGGGCTGTTGTTGATGGGTGCGGCCCTGCTGGCCCTTGTCACCGCCAACTCCGCATTGTCCCATGGCTATCATACCCTTCTTTTAAAGCAGTTTTCGGTTCTCCTTGACGGCGAGGGCCTCTCCAAGCCGCTGATCCTCTGGATCAATGACGGATTGATGGCGGTATTCTTCTTTCTCATCGGGCTGGAGTTGAAGCGTGAGGTTCTTGAGGGAAAACTCAAGAACCCGGCGGATATCTATCTTCCGGGTGCCGCGGCCGTCGGTGGCATGGTTCTGCCAGCTCTGGTCTATCTCATGTTCACTTGGTCTGATCCGACCTCGCGGGTCGGCTGGGCCATTCCCGCTGCCACCGATATCGCCTTTGCCATCGGCGTGCTGGCGCTTGTCGGCAAACGCGCGCCTGCATCGCTGAAGATATTCCTGCTGACCCTTGCTATCCTCGATGACCTTGGGGCGATCCTGATCATCGCGGTCTTCTATACCCAGAACCTGCAAACGGATTACCTCTTCCTCGCGCTCCTGCCCCTTTCCGGGCTCTGGCTGCTCAACCGGCTCAGGGTTCACCGGATCGCGCCGGTGATCCTGCTGGGTATCATACTATGGGTGCTGGTGCTGAAATCAGGTGTCCATGCTACGCTGGCCGGGGTCGTCACCGCCTTCTTCGTACCGCTGCATGACAAGTTCGGCAAATCGCCGCTGAATTCGCTGGAACACGCCCTGGCACCCTACGTGCTGTTCCTCATCGTTCCGATCTTTGCTTTCGCCAATGCTGGCGTGGTGCTGCAAGGGATGACCTTCGCCGATTTTCTGGCGCCACTGCCGCTCGGGATCGCTGCCGGGCTGGTTATCGGCAAACAGCTGGGCGTCTTCGGGGCCACGTGGCTGGTGGTCCGGGCGGGTTGGGCCCGCCTGCCTGATGGCGTGACTTGGTTGCAAATCTACGGTTTGGCCTGCCTTGCCGGGATCGGGTTTACCATGTCGCTTTTCATCGGATCGCTCAGTTTTTCGGCAGATTACCACATGAACGCGGTACGCCTCGGGGTGCTGCTCGGTTCTGCGATATCCGCCATAACCGGTTTCACGGTTCTTTGGCTGGCATCATCGCCCAAGCCCGCAACTCAGGCTGAGGGTATACCCTCAGCCTGAGAGACAAAGCACAAACACCCCGCCAAAGCGGGGTGTTTTCCGTTAGGATATTCTTGCGTTAGATCAGGTCGTCCGGAACAGACATACTTTCACGTCCAAAGCATCCCTTTCGCCCGCGACCGCTTTAACGGCGGCCAGCACGGATCAACTGCAAGATGTCTTTGGCCGCAGCCGGGATGTTCGTCCCCGGCCCAAAGATCGCCTTCACGCCATTCTTGTAAAGAAAATCATAGTCCTGCTGGGGTATGACGCCACCGCAGATTACCAGTATTTCGCCTGCACCCGCCGCTTTCAGCGCCGCGACCAGCTTGGGCGCCAATGTCTTATGCCCCGCTGCCTGGCTGGAAATGCCCACCACATGCACATCGTTGTCAATCGCGTCCTGAGCTGCCTCTTCAGGCGTCTGGAACAACGGCCCCACATCTACGTCAAAGCCGATATCGGCAAAGGCAGTTGCGATGACCTTGGCGCCCCGGTCATGGCCATCCTGTCCCATCTTGACCACCAGCATGCGGGGCCTGCGCCCCTCTTCCTCGGCGAATTTCTCCACATCTTTCTGGATTGCGGCAAAACCCTCGTCGCCCTCATAGGCGGCGCCGTAAACCCCTGCGAGGGTCTTCACCTCGGCCCGGTGACGGCCGAATACCTTTTCCATTGCCATTGATATCTCTCCTACCGTGGCACGTGCGCGGGCGGCCTCAACCGCCGCCTCCAGCAAATTGCCACCCTCTCCCGCCCGGCGGGTCAGTTCCGCCAATGCCGCATCGCACGCAGCGCTGTCCCGCTTTGCACGGATCGCCTTCAGGCGTTCGATCTGCCCGCCACGGACCTTGACGTTGTCCACATCGAGGATGTCGATGGGATCCTGCTTCTCCAGCCGGTATTTGTTGACACCGACCACGACCTCTTCGCCCCTGTCGATCATCGCCTGCCGACGCGCGGCACTTTCCTCGATGCGCAGTTTCGGCATGCCGCTGGCCACCGCCTTGGTCATGCCGCCCATCGCCTCGACCTCCTCGATCAGTTCCCAGGCTTTCTCTGCGAGTTCCGCCGTCAGGCTTTCCACATAATAGGACCCAGCCAGCGGATCTACGACATTGGTAATTCCGGTTTCCTCTTGCAATATCAACTGTGTATTGCGCGCAATTCGCGCAGAAAACTCGGTCGGCAGCGCAATCGCCTCATCCAGTGCATTGGTGTGGAGCGATTGTGTCCCCCCCAGCGCCGCCGCCATTGCCTCATAGGCTGTGCGGATGACGTTGTTATAGGGATCCTGTTCCTGCAACGACACGCCAGAGGTTTGGCAATGGGTACGCAGCATCAGGCTGCCGGGTTTCTTCGCGCCGAACTCGCTCATGATCCGGTGCCAGAGTAGCCGCGCGGCACGCAGTTTCGCAGCCTCCATGAAGAAATTCATGCCGATGGCGAAGAAGAAAGAAAGACGCCCTGCGAAAGCGTCCACGTCCATGCCCCGCGCAATCGCGGTGCGCACGTATTCACGACCGTCAGCAAGCGTAAAGGCCAGTTCCTGCACGAGGTTCGCGCCCGCTTCCTGCATGTGATAGCCCGAGATCGAGATCGAATTGAATTTGGGCATCTCAGCCGATGTATATTCGATGATATCGGCGATGATCCGCATTGAAGGTTCGGGCGGATAGACATAGGTGTTGCGCACCATGAATTCCTTCAGAATGTCGTTCTGAATGGTACCTGACAGATCGGCCCGCGCCACGCCCTGTTCTTCGCCCGCGACAATGAAACTGGCCAAAACCGGAATAACTGCACCGTTCATCGTCATGGAAACACTGATCTTTTCCAAGGGGATGCCATCAAAGAGGATCTTCATGTCCTCGACCGAGTCAATCGCCACCCCGGCCTTGCCGACGTCGCCTTCCACGCGCGGATGATCGCTGTCATAGCCCCGATGCGTGGCCAAATCGAAGGCCACGGAAACACCCTGCTGACCTGCCGCCAGGTTCTTGCGGTAAAAGGCGTTGCTGTCTTCGGCTGTTGAAAACCCCGCATATTGGCGGATGGTCCACGGGCGGCCCGCATACATCGTTGCCCGCACACCCCGGGTGAAAGGGGCGATGCCCGGCATCGTCCCCATATGGGCGAGGTTTTCGGTATCAGCCTCGGTATATAGGGGTTTGACGCGGATACCTTCCAGCGTTTCCCAAGCCATATCCACCGCCTTGCGCCCCTTGGTTTCCTTTTCC
>JAOUMG010000341.1 GCA_029881635.1 Paracoccaceae bacterium
ATGTTCGCGCCGCCGTCAAAGTTTTCAGTATGCGATTGTATGCTGATAACGTGCTGAAATCATTAATATATCTCTTTTATCGGGAACGCCATTGGGGTAGGGTCCGCGCGAACTGCCCTGGCGAATTCCTGGATCCGACATGAGCCCGATCGATGACCATCCGCAGCGCTTTGCGCTGGCCAATGAACTGCATGCCAGGCCATCGCCATCGCTGGGTGTGCCGTGCCACGCGGTTTATCTGGCGCTTAAGCCGACTGTCGATGCCGCCAATCGTGACCGCGCACAGGAACGCGCCCACCTGATCGAATTGCTCGACCGCTATGGCGCATCGCATCCGCAGCCCGATGCGACGCATTTCGAGGACCGTATCGGGCGCTATGACCTCAAATGGGAAAGCCATACCGAATTCGTGACCTTTTCGGCCTTTGGCACGGGTGTGAAGTCGCGCCCCTTTGAGGCGAAAGAAGTCGAAATATTTCCCTCGGGCTGGCTGGCGGCATCGCCGGGCAAACGGATTGCCGCCATCATGGTACGGGTCGAGCCGTTGCCGGAAAACCCGATTGAAATCGTTGGCAAACTCAATGACTGGTTTGTCAGCGAAAGTCTGGCCTGTTCCTGGGTTCTGGATCAGACCGCCGTCATAGCCGGAGATTTTCGGATCGATGCGGCCGGGCAAATGCGTTTTGCTGTCTTTGTCCGCCCCGGCACCGGCGAGCGTCGGGTGGGCCGTATCGTGCAGCGGCTGTGCGAGATTGAAACCTATCGCGCCATGTCGATGCTGGGGCTGGGTCGCGCGCGTGATCTGAGCATGCGGCTGAACGCCCTTGATACCAAACTGTCAGAGCTGGTGGTGGGCATGCAAGATGAGGCACAGCCCGCAGAAGACACATTGCATGCCTTGCTCAGCATCGCATCAGAGCTGGAAATTCTGGCGGTGCGCCATTCGTTTCGGTTTGGCGCGACGGGTGCCTATGAAACGATTGTCAATCAGCGCATCGAAGCCTTGCGGGAAACGCGGTTCGAGGGGCGTCAGACATTCGCCGAATTCATGACAAGGCGCTATGATCCTGCGATGCGCACGGTCAAGTCGGCCGAGCGCCGTTTGGATCAGATGGCGGCGCGCGCCGAGCGGGCGGGCGAATTGCTGCGCACGCGGGTTGATGTCGAACGGTCCGGGCAGAACCAGAAACTGCTGGCGAGCATGGATCGGCGCGCCGATCTCGCTTTGCGGCTGCAACATACGGTCGAGGGCCTATCCGTCGTAGCGGTCAGCTATTATGCGGTCAACCTCGCCGGATATTTGCTGGCGCCCGTGGCCGAGGCGATGCATTGGTCGAAACCAGCTGTTACCGCCGCACTGGTGCCGGTTGTTCTGCTTGCGGTCTGGGCGATGATCCGCCGCATTCGCCAAAGGATGCACTGACCATCTGACGCTGCAACTACCCTGCTTGACCATTTGCGATTGGCGCGCCAGTGTCGCGCGGTTGGAACGGGGAATGGGCGATGACGAACCTTGCCGATGCGCGCAGAATTCTTGATCGGCTGATCGCCTTTCCGACGGTGTCCAGTGACAGCAACCTCGAACTGATCGACTGGGTGGAGGCCTATCTGGACGGGCTTGGGGTAAAGTCGAAGCGGATCTACAATGCCGATCACAGCAAAGCCAACCTCTATGCCAGCATTGGTCCGGATGTGCCGGGCGGCGTAATTCTTTCCGGGCATACTGATGTGGTGCCGGTTTTGGGGCAGAACTGGGCATCTGACCCATGGGTGCTGACCGAAAGGGATGGCCGCCTATACGGTCGCGGAACCTGCGACATGAAGGGTTTCGTCGCGCTGGCCTTGGCGGCGGTGCCGATGGCCCTGGCCGCCGGGGTAAAGCGCCCCTTGCAGATTGCCCTTTCCTATGACGAAGAGGTTGCCTGCGACGGCTGCATTTCCATGGTTGAGGAAATGGCCGCCAATCTGCCAAGGGCAGCGGCGGTTGTCGTGGGCGAACCAAGCCGCATGAAAATCATCACCGGGCAAAAGGGCACCAGCGGTTTCAAGGTTCATGTCAAAGGGCATGAGGTTCATTCCGCATTGATGCATCAGGGCGTCAACGCGATCATGGAGGCTGCAAAACTGATCGACTGGGCCAATATCCGGAACGCCGAATCTGCGGCAGCCGTGCCGGGGCCTCTTGCTGCTGACTTTGATCCGCCCTGGACGACGACCCATGTGGGTTTGATAGCCGGGGGTACTGCCTGCAACATCACTGCGGGCGATTGCCATTTCGGCATTGATTTCCGGGTGGTTCCTGGCGAAACGACCGAGGCTTGGGATAACGCATTCACGGAATATGCGGCCAAGGTCGAGGCGGAAATGCAGGCAATTTGCCCGGATGCCGCCATCACGCTGACGCGGGATTTCAACGTCCCCCCTCTCGTTCCCGAACGTGACGGGGTGGCAGAACGTCTGGCGCGTCGTTTGACCGGCGACAATGGGACAGGTGTGGTCAGTTACGCGACCGAAGCGGGGCACTATCAGCGCAACGGATACTCTACCGTTGTCTGCGGTCCGGGCGATATTGCACAGGCCCATCAGGCTGATGAGTTCATTGAGGTTTCGGAATTTACCGCAGGCCTGACATTCATGGAACGGCTGGTTGAGGATTTGGCGCGATGATCCCCTTTCCCATTTCCGCAGACAGCCCGATCAGGTTTGACGGCCCTTTGCCTGATGCTTGCGATGTTGTGGTTATCGGTGGCGGTATCATAGGCGTGATGACTGCCTGGTATCTGGCGGGAAAGGGCCAGCGCGTCCTCTTGTGCGAAAAGGGTCGTATTGCAGGTGAACAGTCATCGCGCAACTGGGGGTGGATCCGCCAGCAGGGCCGTGATCCTTCAGAGCTGCCGATCATGATTGAAAGCCTTGCCCATTGGAAAGGGCTGGAGGCTGAAACCGGTGCCGATCTGGGATTCAGACAGACGGGCGTACTCTATCTGGCCAATGGCGAAAAGGACATCGCGGATTTCGAGGCGTGGTTGGTTCATGCAAAGGCGCATGGGCTGGATACCCGGATGCTGGGGCGGGCTGAGCTGGACGCAATGTTGCCCAACAAGGCGGGTTGGCCGGGGGCTATCTGGACGACATCGGATGCGCGGGCGGAGCCTTGGGTCGCCGTGCCTGCGCTGGCAGCGGCGGCAGAAAAGCGGGGCGTGACGATCCTGGAAAACTGCGCGGTGCGAGGGTTTGACATTGCCGCCGGGCATCTGGCGGGTGTTGTCACCGAACGGGGCAGGGTAGCGGCAGACCGCGTGGTGCTGGCCGGAGGGAGCTGGTCTGCCCTGTTGGCCCGGCGGCACGGGGTGAACCTGCCGCAGCTATCCGTGCGTGCGACCGTATCCGCAACCGTCCCGCTGCCCGAGATCTTTGCCGGTGCAGCGGCTGATAGCCATTTCGCGTTCCGGCGGCGCCTAGATGGCGGCTATACGCTGACGCCGGGCGGGTTTCACGAATTCTTCATCGGGCCTGATGCCTTTCGCCACTTGCGCCTTTACTGGCAGCAGATCCGCAAGGACATATCCTCGACCAGGATGTACCCTTGGGGGCCCGCTGGCTATCCAGATAACTGGGCAACGCCCCGGCACTGGTCGATGGAGGCGGTCAGCCCGTTTGAACGTATGCGGGTGCTGAACCCTACGCCGAACAGGGGGATCATCGACAAGACCCGTGATCTTTTTGCCGCCGCCTTCCCGGAAATCGGGCGGCCCGAAATTGCCTCCGCGTGGGCCGGAATGATCGATACAATGCCTGATGTAGTGCCGGTAATAGATCACGCTGCGGCGTTGCCGGGC
>JAOUMG010000342.1 GCA_029881635.1 Paracoccaceae bacterium
ATCACCTGCATCGACGATCTGAAGCGTCTCTACAAGCGGCGTGCGCCAAAGATGTTTTACGACTACTGCGAAAGCGGCAGCTGGTCCGAACAAACCTTCCGTGAAAATGTGACCGACTTCGCCCAGATCCGGTTGCGGCAGAAGATCGCCGTCGACATGACAGGGCGTTCAACCACCAGCGAGATGATCGGCCAGCCGGTCACCATGCCGCTTGCGCTTGCACCTGTTGGGATGACCGGAATGCAATGCGCGGATGGAGAGATCAAAGCCGCACGCGCGGCCGAAAAATTCGGCGTGCCCTACACGTTGTCGACCATGTCGATCTGCTCGATCGAGGATGTCGCAGCCAATGTCACCAAACCCTTCTGGTTTCAGATATACACGCTCAACGACGATGACTTTAACCGCAGGATCATCGAGCGCGCGAAAGCGGCCAAGTGTTCGGCGCTGGTAATCACCGTCGATCTGCAGATTCTGGGCCAACGGCATAAGGATCTCAAGAACGGTCTGTCGGCCCCGCCGAAACCCACGCTCGCAAATATTGTCAATCTTGCCACGAAATGGCAGTGGGGGCTTGGCATGCTGGGAACGAAACGGCGGTTCTTTGGCAATATCGTTGGGCATGTCGATGGGGTCACCGACCCGTCCTCGCTTTCAGCGTGGACCGCAGAGAAATTCGACCACGCGCTCAATTGGCAAAAGATCGAAAAACTCATGGAGATGTGGGGCGGCAAGGTTATCTTGAAGGGCATTCTGGATGCTGAAGACGCCCAGATGGCGGCCAGGATCGGGGCCGATGCGATTGTAGTTTCAAACCATGGTGGCCGTCAGCTGGACGGGGCCCTGTCCTCGATCCGGATGCTGCCTGAAATTGTCGCCGCCGTTGGCGGCAAGACCGAAGTCTGGTTGGACAGCGGTATTCGTTCCGGACAGGATGTGTTGAAAGCTTTGGCGCTTGGGGCACAGGGTGTGATGATTGGGCGGTCCTACATCTACGGCCTTGGGGCGATGGGCGAAGCTGGCGTCACGAAAGCACTTGAGGTGATCCACAAGGAACTGGAGACCTCAATGGCGCTATGTGGTGACATCCATATTGCCGATATTGGCCGCCAGACCGTGCTTGTCCCCAAGGGTTTTCTCGGAACCTATTCCTGACGGCTCAACCGCCGCGGCGCTTAAGTGTCAGGGCCAAGGGAATGATCATCGCCATCACGATGGCAATTACGGCGAAGGCGATGCGCAGCCCCGCCATTTCGGCGATTATGCCGACCGCCGTCGGCCCAATGAAAAAGCCGGTAAATCCGATCATCCAGGCCCGTGAAATGGCGTGGGCGCGCTGATCCGGCCGCACCAGCCCGCCGAGGATGGAATTTGCCGAAGGCACCGTGACCGCCACGCCCAGTCCCAACAGGCCAACGCCCGCGACGGCAACAAAGGGTGTTGGCGCCAATGCGATGATCATTGCCCCAGCAACACCCAGGCAGGCTGACCACATAACCAGCCTGGTTGCGCCTATCCGCGCAGCGACTGCCTGCCCCATCAGACGACCGACGCCCATGGTAAGCCCAAGTGCGACTGGACCAAACCCGCCCTCGCCCGCCGGCCCTCCGAGGGTCCGTTCGATGTGAAGCGCCGTCCAGGTTTCACCTGCGTTCTCACTGACGAATGCGGCAAGAAGAATGGCTGCGGTCAAAACGATAACCGCCCAGGGTTTGCGCTGGTCCGAACCGGCAGGTTCCGGGACCGGCCCGCGCCAATCCTTCGCCTCCCACATCAAGGCACAAAGCCCAAGCGCCACGACAGCAAGCATGGGCAGGATTTCTTGCGGGCCAAAGCCAGCCTTTCGTCCAAGGCTTGTGATCAATGCCGACCCTGCGAAACCAAAGGAAAACATTGCGTGGGAAAAGTTCATCAGGTGTCGGGAATGGCGCTCTTCCAGAACCGAAATCCGCATGTTCGCGGCGATATCGAGAAAGGAAACCGCCGCACCGATCAGGATCATGATCGCCCCGAAACCAGCAGCTGATTGCGGCAAAAGAAGAAGGAAAAAGGCGGGCACGAGCAGCAACCCGCAGATCAGCATACCAGACCTACCAAGAAAGGACATCAGGCGCGGCGCTATCGCCATGGCGGCGATTCCACCAAACGCAGCCATCATCATCGACAATCCGAAGGCATCGTCCGGCGCCGATATCCCTGCTTTCAGATCCGGCACCAAAGCGGAAAAGCCACCCCAGAACACCCCGACTGTCGCCAGACCCGCATTCGAGCTTCGGGCCAATACAGCCGCCTTCAGGATAGACATCGCACCCCAACCCCTTCGCCAGCTGCACTGTTCGATTATCACGGCGCCCCCAGCCTTGGACAGCCCCGGTGATTTGGGCCAGCTTTTGCACTAAGGTTGCAAGAAACTGCTTTCCTTCCGGCCTGTTCCCAACTATATGGCGCGCTTCATGGGCATGCACCCTTGGAGGATGCCCGAAACTACTTATGGAGAAGACCTATGGCAGACAAGATCCCGGATCTTATCGCCGAGGTACGCACGGGGACAGGCAAGGGGGCCGCCCGTAAAGCTCGTCGTGAGGGCAACGTACCTGGCATCGTTTATGGCGGCGGCAAAGAGCCAGTAGCCATCAACGTGAAATACAATACCCTACTCAACAGGCTGAAAGCGGGTCGCTTTCTGCAAACGCTGTTCAACCTGAAAGTTGAGGGGCACGATGATGTGCGCGTGATCTGCCGGACAGTGCAGCGCGATGTCGTCAAAGACCTGCCAACACATCTTGATTTGATGCGCTTGCAGGCAAATTCCCGGATCAAGCTGTTCATCCATGTAACGTTTGAACACCAGGACATCTCTGCCGGTCTGAAAAAAGGCGGCACGCTGGTTGTTGTGCGCCCGGAAGTTGAACTGGAAGTCAACGCCAGCAACATCCCCGATCACATCACCGTAGATCTTACGAATGTCCAGATCGGCGATGTCATCCACATTTCCGATGTGGAATTGCCTAAAGGCGCCAAACCGACAATCGACCGCGATTTCGTCATCGCGAACATTTCTGAACCGTCGGCACTGCGTTCTGAAGATGATGCCGGTGAAGATGCTGCTGATGAAGTCGAAGAAGTAGCAGAAGAAGCCGAAAAATAGTAAACGTGAAAAAGTCGTTCGCTGAAATGTGCGGGGCCCTCGGGCCCCGTAGCTATTTCAGCATCATCCCAAAGGTTTATTCCTGAACGCGCTCAAAAACGACCGTACTGCCCCGCGAACCGTTTGGGCTATAGGTCAGGCCTGCGGCGGACAGCCCGTCAAAAATCCTTTTCACACCAGACGATCCGTACTTTTTGGGATGAACTTCCATCACGATCAGACGAACATGGTCTGGCAGGGCCGTATCAAATAACCCGAGTTCGCCACCCTCCACGTCTATGCTGATGACAGTTGGGCGGTGTTCAGCCAGAAGCGCACCTATCCGCAATGCTGGCACCTCAACCTGACTGACATCATGCGAAATGCCCTTCCCTTCCAAGGAAGATGCCCAGAACGCCCGGCCTGTATGCAAGATCGCCGTATCGCCGGTAAACGTGTCTGGAACGACCGCCCCCCACACAATCCGGCCCGGAGCGTCACTATTGCTATCAAGATTCTGTTGCGCGGCTTCAGCCATGCGGGGCAACGCCTCGACCCCGGTAACGGCGTTGCCACCGATCATTTTTGCAGCCAAGGCACAAAGGTACCCGGCCCCGGACCCCAGATCGAGCAACCGGTCCCCCTTCTGCAAATGTCTTTGCAAAGCCCCCGCTTCCGAAGACTCGTAATTCCCGGAC
>JAOUMG010000343.1 GCA_029881635.1 Paracoccaceae bacterium
GTCGGGATCACACCAACGTACAACGGCCCGAATCGACGATTTTACCTTGCGGCCCGCCCATGGCTTGGGTAAGAACCCGCGCAGTTGGGGCGTAGCCAAGCGGTAAGGCATCGGTTTTTGGTACCGACATACGGAGGTTCGATCCCTCCCGCCCCAGCCAACCACACTCCGTGACCCGAGGCGGTGAATATTGCCCGGCAATTGTGGCCGAGATTCCGGGACTTTGCGGACGGGTCCCCCGAAGTGAGACGGCCAGATCCCCCAATATCAGGGCGCAAACAGCCCTCCGTCTCAGTTCCGGATACCGGCCATTGTCGTTTGGATTTGGGAGGGTAAAGAGGCCTGGCCTGTTGCTCAGAGCGCCGCGATCAGGACGCGCTGCGCTTCCCAACTTGCAGGCAGCGGGTTCCGACGCAGCCATTCGGTGGTCAGACCTGTCGGCTGACGCCCCTCGGCGATGGCGGCAACGATGTCAGGTGCGAGGAAGGCCAGGCCGATCATCTGCTGGACGCGCTGTTTCCAGACACCTTCGTGCGCCGCTATTTCAACGTAGGTTTTTCCGCTCTTGATCGCGTCGAACCAGGTCTGAGCTTTTACAATGTTGCGGATCAGCGTCTTGTCGATCGCGCGTGGCGCCGTGCCGAGAATGATCTTTGTTTCAACGCCGCGACGGCGCATGGTGAACGGCGCTTCAAAGCTCAATGCATCCTCAGCGATGCGGTCCGGGGTGACGCCCAGCCTTTCGCTGATCGTCGTCGGATCAAGGCTGATCGCGATGCGGCCGGGGGCGATGTTTACTTTGGCGACGAGGCCGCGAAGATTTGCTGCAGCGGCGGATCCTGACAAAGTTGCTGCGATTGTTGTGATGGCAGCGCCCAGACGCCCAGCCTCGTTCGCCTCCATCTGCGGCAGCATCTCAGCCATCACCGTCGACCGTTGCAGATGGCCTCGGATCGCCCGCAGGATCGACTGCTCCAGCTGCGGTGCGGGCAACCGCCAGGCATCTGGATGCTTGCCTGCGCCGTCGGTGACCAGCCGTCTCGAGATGTAATAGCGCAGCCGCTTGCCGTTCTTGCGGCTGTGGCTCGGGCGGAGACCATCGCCCGTCTCATCAAAGACCTTGCCAATGAGCGGCGACCGGAAGCCTGAAGAAGCCACACCCCGGGTTCTTGCCGCACCCTCGATCAGGCGGCGCTGAACGTCTTCCCAGACATCGGGTGCAATGAGCGGCTCATGCTGGCCTTCATGGACTTCCTTCTTATGACGGATGCGCCCGGCATAGACCGGGTTGGTCAGAAGCTGCTGGACATGGCCACGTGAGAAGACACCGCCCCCGGTGATGCGACCCTCCGGTCCTTCGCGCCTGCGGGAACGCAAGCCCATCTCCTCTGCCCGTTCCGCTACTGCCCGCACTGTTCCGTGCTCAAGATAAAGATCATAGAGCGTCCGGATGGTTTTCGCGTCCGTCTCATCGATAACCAGTGTTCGTCCTGCCGCCTGATAACCGATCGGGATCGTGCCGCCCATCCACAACCCCTTGCGCTTGGAGGCAGCGATCTTGTCGCGGATCCGCTCGGCCGTGACCTCGCGTTCGAACTGGGCGAAGGACAAGAGCATGTTGAGCGTCAGCCGCCCCATGCTGGTGGCAGTGTTGAACGACTGCGTGACCGAGACGAACGAAGCACCCGCCTTATCCAGACGGTCAACGATCCTGGCGAAGTCCGCCAGAGACCGCGTCAGCCGGTCGATCTTGTAGAGCACGATCTGATCGACGCGCCCCGCATCCACATCGGCAAGCAGCCGTTGCATGGCCGGCCGCTCCAGTGTCCCGCCCGAGATGCCGCCATCGTCATAGGCGTCAGCCAGCAGCACCCAGCCCTCGGCCTTCTGGCTCGCGATATAGGCCGCACAGGCCTCCCGCTGGGCATCGAGCGAGTTGAAGGCCTGCTCGAGCCCGTCTTCCGAGCTTTTGCGGGTATAGATGGCGCAGCGGATCTTTTGCATCAGCCGAGCCCAAAAAAGCGCGGTCCCGACCACTGCGCCCCGGTGATGCGTCTGGCGATGGCACTGAGGGATCGGTAGGTCCGGCCATCCATCACGTACCCGTCTTCAACTACCTCGACCCGGTAGGTTCGTCCGTTCCACTCGCGCATGAGGCAGGTGCCAGTTCGCAGCGCTCCCGCTGATGCTGCCGCGACCCGCTTGCCGGAGGCAATGGCGCGCAGGGTCTTTTGCACCCGCTCTGGAACCCCACGCGTCATGCGGCACTGGATCTCAAAGGCAATGGCCTTTTGCAGGAACAGAGCCGACAGATGCTTGGGTGGCGGAGACCCGATGGTCTCGCGCCAGAGATCGATCAGTGCCGACCGGTCGAGCGACAGGACATAGTCAACATCCGGAACCGGTGCTGCCGCCGTGATGGGCTGGCCGGAGATCATTGTCCGGCACCATCGGTCACAGGGGCTGCCTCTGCTGGTCCGGAGAGGATCCGGTAGCGTGACGGGGTACCAGCACCTTTGGTTAACACGGCAATCTCAAATCCGGCCTTGCGCAATCCGGACAGGGCCGCGCGCACCGTATGGGCCTGCCAGCCGAGCTTCTCGCCGAGTGCCGCGGCAGATGCCCCGGACTTTGCGTTTAGCAGCCGGATCAGCCGGGCCTTCTTGGGTTCTGGCCTGGTTCCGGCCCTGGGCGATTGTTTGCGCCCGAGGGGCCGCGATTGCGGGATGTGCGCTGCCGCCTCACGTGTCGTATCTTTGGATTGAATAGTCATTGTCATCTCCCTGGTTAGTTCCCAAAGCCCGAAACGGGCCCGGTACTGACCAAAGCCCGGCGATGCGGGCGGAGAGGCAGCGACACGCCCCAGTGTCGCGGCATGTGCAGTACCGCTCTGTCGCGGGGCGAAGTCCAGTGGTTTGTGCGGCCGGACAGGCGGGATCCGGCATTCCCGAGCTTCACGTGGCCGACAAGGGGCGGTGGCCTCGCTGTTCGGCCCAGACCGGACCTTCATCGGACAGTCAAGTTCCGCACTACAGCTTCCCCAGACCGGCCATTCGTCAATCGCGCAGCATTTGAGGGGGACCCAAGGCAACTAACCGGAAAGGGTGGAGGTCATATCGTCGCACAGCAATGCTTTATGCGTGCTCTCAGACAGAAACACCGGCCTTTCGGAAGCTTTCCAGCCAATGTTCGGCATCCGCAGCAAAGGCGCACATTTTCGCTTCACTTCTGGCACAGAGCGCGCGATCGTAGTCTGCCGGGATAGTTTCAACCAGCGATCTTGCAGCGCGGGCCTCGCCCATACGGGCCAGATTGGCCGCCTTCAGGAGGCTGACATAAACGGGCGGTTTCGGGATCATGTTCAGCACTGCCTGACTGCCACTATAATCTTGCTGCATGTGGCGAACTTCCGCCAGCGCGGAATAGCAGCCAGGCGCCAGTCTCGGTTCGAGCGCGATCGCACGTTCCAGAAGTTCGGCACCATCGTCTTTACGCCCAGCAAAGGCCAGCACTAGCCCGCGGATAACCAGGATATCACTGTCGAGCGCGCTTTCCTGCGCAGCAGCTTCGACAAAGCGGAGCGCAGATTGCGGGTCGCCCAACATCAGATAGCTCATCGAGACGCGTTGCAGAATGAAGGGATCGGTCGGGTCTGCCGCGAGCGCTCGTTCGATTCCAAGATACGCCTTGGCGTCCATTTCAGTTGGCGTCAGATCGAACCACTGACCGAAACGTCCGTAAGCATAGAAATAGCCGGCATAGGCATGTGCACGGCCATATTCCGGGTCCATCTCAATCGCTTTCAGTGCGCAGGAAAGTGCG
>JAOUMG010000344.1 GCA_029881635.1 Paracoccaceae bacterium
GCCAACGCCCATGATCGCGCCCAGAAACCCGACGAAGACGCCAACGGCAAGCGGCGGTATCACCGAGATATAAAGACCCGAGGCGCGAAATTTCATCTTGAACGGCAGGCCTGTCGCCCAACCATGTGCGCGCCGCTTGTAAACCGGACGGTCCGCCCCCCGTGCCCTCAGGATCGCACGCAGGCTTTCGACAAACATCATGGCGCCGATGGTGCCCAGAAACACGACATAGAACAGCTTGACCAGCAGATCGACCTGCCCCAGCGCCTTGAGGTGGTTGAACACGATCATGCCAAGGCCGGACCCGACCAAACCGCCAGCCAGCAGCATGCCGCCCATGCGAAAATCGACGGTCTTTCGCCGGATATGGGCAAGAATGGCCGAGATGGACGAGGCAACGATCTGATTGGCCGATGTCGCAACCGCAACGGCAGGCGGAATGCCGATGAAGAACAACAGCGGCGTAATCAGAAATCCGCCGCCAACGCCGAACATGCCCGACAACAAGCCGACGATTCCGCCAATGGAAAACAACAGCAGGGCATTCACCGATATCTCGGCAATGGGCAGGTAAAGATACATGTGCCGCTTTCGGGTGAAACCTTGGGGGAAATTACAGTCGATTTCTGAGCGCGGCTGTAGTCCCTGAAAGACCAGGGTTCAAGATTGTAGCCACCTCAGAATGGAAATTCATGCATGGCACTTTGACGCGGCCCCAAGGACCTATGCACCCGGTACTTTGTTTGCCACAGAAAACCAACCTCACACGGGATCGAATGCCCTAAACCGAATAGGTCGAGCGGGCGCACCGTACCGGCTCAGATCCTGCCCAAAAGCTCTTTCGTCGGCCAGGCATCAGCGGGCAATCCCAGCCTTACTTGCTCCTTTTGGACTGCATCGCGGGTCAGCTTGCCGAGGATTCCGTCGATCTTTCCGACATCATAGCCGCGTTTTGCCAGCTTCTTTTGCAGCGCCTTCATATCTGCGTCAGACAGGGCAGGGTCTGGTTTGCCCGGATCATAAACCGGCGCCCCCTCCAGCCGGGTCGCAAAATAGGCGGCTGTTGTGACGTAGACAAAGCTCTTGTTCCACTCGAAATAGACGTGAAAATTCGGATAAGCCATGAAGGCCGGTCCCTTGCGTCCCATCGGCAGCAGGATCGACCCTGTCAGCCCTGTCGCCAGGGCTCCGTCGCGCGCCCTGACCCCCATCGCCTGCCAGTCTCTCACCGGCAAGGCACGCTCCAATCCGGTCTTCGACCAGTCGAGCCCAGATGGCACAACAATTTCCTGCAACCATGGTTCACCTGCCCGCCATCCCAGACTGCGCAACATCCGCCCGCCCGACATCAGCGCGTCGGGTGCGGAGGTCTTGAGGCTCACCTTGCCATCGCCATCCCCGTCCACGCCATTGCGGAGGATATCCTCGGGCAGCATCTGGACCATGCCAATTTCACCTGCCCAGGCGCCTTTTGTGCGGGCCGGGTCGAAATTGCCCAACTGATAAAGCTCCAGCGCCGCAAAGATCTGGGGGCGAAACAACTCGGGCCGCCGGCAATCATGGGCCAGCGTCACCAAGGAATTCAGCGTGTTGAAATCCCCCTGAACCGCGCCATAGTCCGTTTCCAATGCCCAAAACGCCAACAAAACCCCCGGTGAGACGCCATAATCGGCTGCGACACGCTGAAAGGTTTTGGCGTGTTTCTTGGCATTGGCCTGCCCGTTCTGAATCCGGTTCTTGCTGATCACTGCTTGCGAAAAATCGATGAAGCTCTTCTTGAAAACGCCTTGCGAACGGTCCGCTTTCAGAACCTTCTTGTCCTGCTGAACAGTGGCAAAAAAGGTATCGACCCGCTTTTGCGCATGACCGCGCGAAATGGCCTCTGATTTGAGCCCACGCACGAAATTTGAAAACTCCCCACCACATTCGGCCAGTCCGACCTGGGGCAACAGCGATATAACAACGGAAAGGGCAGCAAGGCGCATGAAAAACTCCGCAATAAACCTCGCCAGAGTCTATCAGCGCGCTGTCAGGGGGCAACCAGCGATTTTTGGCCGAGGGGCTAACCCTGTTAACAATTCGTTAACCAATATTAACAAGACTGGAACCAATTGATGTATTGGCGCGGTTTTGTTTCGTCAGACCCCTATTTTCGGAAGATCTTATGCGCGTACTCATCGTCGAAAGCGACCCAAATTTAGGCCGGATCTGGCAACGCCATGTGGCCCGATTTTGCGACCATGTGTATTTGCGCAGCACCCAGGCAGGGGCCGTTGAGCTCCTGCAAAACGAAACGGTCGAGGTCATTTTGCTGGACCTTTTTCTTGCAGAAGGCAGCGCGATTGCAGTTGCAGATTATGCGAGCTACCGGCTTCCGGGCGTGAATATTGTTTTTGTTACAAGCACTTCCTTTTTTTCCGATGGGTCGATCTTTCAACATATCTCCAACGCCTGTGCGCTGTTGCCGTCGCAAACCAAACCAGAGGATCTGGCCGCGATCGTCGAACATTACGGCACCATATCCCGAACTTCCCGCCCAGCCTGAAGGCTCGGGTCCGCCGGAACAACCATAAAAAAACTTTGAACAATGTGACAAGGTTAACTTGATTTTTAAGTCAAGTGCCTCATGGTGGTCCCGGTGCGGGGAGAGTGTGATGTCTGAGTATTTGCCAAAAGAAGTGCTGGCCGGGTTGGACGAGGCGCGCAAACGCGATCTGCGGCGTCGGTCGCGCCTGCGGGTGATGGTCGGTGAGGAAGTCTATCCAATCTTGCGGTACTGGGAGACAGGCTTTTCGCTTGATGCCGAACAGGTTTTGCACATGCGTGGACTGGTCGACATCTATGACGGATCCCGCCATTTGTATCAGTGCCTGGTCGTCGCCTCGGAAATTGAAACCGGGGAATTGGTGTGCACGATGAAACGGTCGACCATGGCGCTGGACAAGGCGCCCCTCGACTATGTGCGCGACGACAACGCCCCGGTTGGCTACCTGCCAAAACGCTGACAGGGCGCCCGATCAGCGAAAGCAGCGGCTCAGGCCAAGCTTTCCGGTCGTCTGATTATCATTGAAGATCGCTGAAGGCTGCCTGCATCCGGCTAACCGCATCGGCAATCCGGGATCTGGGCATCCCGAGGTTGAAGCGCAGATAGGTATCGCCGCCCTTGCCGAATACCGGGCCGGGGCTGGCGGCGATCCTGGCATCTTCGGCGACACGCCGGGAAAACTCCACACGCTCCATCCCGGTGCCGGCAAAATCCACCCAAGCCAGATAGGTTCCTTGCATCGGCATCATCTTCAGGCCGGGAACGGCGTTGATGCCGTCGGCAAAAAGGCGGTGGTTCGCGTCGAGATAGCCAACAAGCTCATCAACCCAGGCAGCGCCTTGGGGTGAATAAAGGGCCGGTGTCATATGCAACGACATCGAATTCGGTGAGATCGACAACTGGCTGATGCGCTTGGCATAAGCGGCACGCAGAACCTCGTCATGAATGATGACATTGCCGCAATGCATGCCCGCCACGTTGAACGTCTTGGATGTGGCCGACATCATGATCAGACGGTCGGAAATGGCAGGATCAACCACTTCCATCGGCAGATGCTTTTGCCCCGGAAACACCAGATCTTGATGGATCTCATCCGAGATCAGCACCAGATCATGGCGTTTGGCGAAATCGGCCATGCCTTGCAGTTCGGCCCGCGTCCAGACCCGCCCCCCAGGATTATGCGGCGAACAGAGGATCGCCATCTTTTCCTTACCGGTCATCTGCGCATCCCAGGCGCTGAAATCCATCTGGTAAACCCCATCCGCAATCG
>JAOUMG010000345.1 GCA_029881635.1 Paracoccaceae bacterium
CTTTACCCAACGCTCCGCATCTATGTCTTTGATGCGCGCCGGGTGTTTTCCGCGCCGGTGACGATCTTTGGCCCGCTGCTGGCGGTGATCTATCTGGGCCGCCACTACATCGCCTTTCGCGACACTGCCCGCGTTTCCAGTTTTTCGGCCCATTTCGACTGGCTCGTTCGCGAGGCCGAGCTGGGCGCGCGCGATTTTCCAACCCTTCTGGATCAATTGGAGGCCGAGATCATTTAGGCCAATGGAGTGCGACGGAAAATGCCTGATCCAAGAGTTTGGCAAATGGCGAATTGCAGTCTCCGGGCGTCAGAGTCCGGATAGCCGCGCCGGATCGTATCCATTGAATTCAAGCACCTGTCGGGCAACCTGCATCAGATCGGCCCGCAGCACCGGTTGGCGGGACATGACCCGCGCAAAGCTTCCCGACGGCGTACCAACGACTGCCGCACGATAGTCGGCATCGACCCAAAGCACCCAAATCTCTTCCCTCACGCCGACACCATTGCGGGTAATGCGCCCCGGTCCAGTGACGCGTGCTTCGGCCAAAAACGCCCGAGCGCCATTGGGCCCGCAACGCGTGCCGGTCACGCGAAATCGCCCCTGCCCGGTCGGCGCCCATGTTTCCCCCAAAGGCCCGCATTTCGCCTCATCGCCGTAGGCCGCAACGACATGCCAGACATCGGCAAATCGTGCCGGGTCGAAGAGTGCCGCCGAAGAAATCTGACGCCCGCCATTGCGGTGACCCTGGGGCACCGGCGCGGCAAAACACCCGGCAAGCACCAGCACGAGGCCCAGACCTAAAATCCGCCGCAACATTGCGCAGCCCCCTGTGTTTGGCAGTTCTGCCCTAGTTTCCTCGACACGACCTTCCGGTGCAACCCCGTAGAGTTGGCAACAGACAGAGGCTTGCCCGGTTATAATTTACTATTTACGAAATGACTTGATGAAAAGCGAACGTTCTATCTTTTCCGCTGAGGATTCGCCGCTGACAGTGGCTGTGCTGGTCCTGGCCGATACCAATGCGCTGGCACTGGCGGCCTCCGTCGATCCCATGCGTGCCGCCAACCGCCGTGCAGGGCGCACACTTTATGCCTGGCGCTACTATTCGGCCCGAGGTGGGCCGGTACCGCTGACGGCGGGCTTTGAAATTGCAACCGAACCGCTGACCGACCGGACCGAGGCCGATGTCCTGATGATCGTGGCGGGTTTCCGTCTGGCCGAACAGGCCACGCCGCCATTGCTGCGCCTGATCCGGCGGCTTGCACCCCGCCTGAGGGCAATGATCGGGGTTGATGGGGGCAGCTGGTTTTTGGCGCTGGCTGGGCTTCTGGACGGCCAGGCCGCGACGGTGCACTGGGAGGATTTTGAAACCTTCACTGACCGCTTTCCCGCCATTGACGTACGCCGTGACCGCTATGTCGTGTCAGGCCGGTATGTGACAACCGGGGGGGCCGCCCCCAGCCTCGACATGATGCTGGAACTCATCCGCGCCCGGCAAGGCACCGAACTGGCGCTGAGGGTGGCAGGGGCGCTGCTTTATGAACCGGTCCACGCTGCAGCCGTCCCTCAGCGGGCGGTGTCCGCCGCCCGTCTGGCGCGCAATTCCCCTGCGCTTGGCCGCGCTATCGCCCTGATGGAGGCCGCAATCGAGGATCCGCTGCCCATTGCTGCGGTTGCCCGTGAAATCGGCCTTTCTCAACGACGGCTGGAGATGCTTTTTGCCGAACGTCTAGGGCTTAGCCCCGGGCGCTTCTATCTGGATCTGCGGCTGGATGAAGCACGGCGTATGGTTGTCGATACCAGCCTGTCCTTGCGTGACATTGCCCTCAGATGCGGGTTCTCCAGCCAGGTTGCCTTTGCGCGCGCCTTTCGGGCCCGTTTCGCCGCCACGGCGACATCGGTGCGCAAGGGTGCGCGCGCGCGGCCTCCGGTCAGTAGGGCATAGGGTGGGCTTTGTGGGCTGCGGCTATTTCGGCCAGAACGTCATCACCAAGTTTAAGATCGGCAGCCCCCAGAGCCGTATCTAGTTGTTCGGTTGAGGTAGCCCCGATGATCGGAACCGTCGGGAAGGGGCGCGTCAGCATCCACGCGATCGCCATCTGCGCCGGATCGAGCCCGGCGCGAGAGGCGATCCCCAGATAGGCCGACACGGCTTCCCAGACCCGCGGGGTGATACGCCCCCCCAAAGTCTCGTTGTGGGACCGCCGTGACCCTTCGGGTATCACGTCGCCCGCATATTTTCCGGTCAAAAGCCCTGCCGCCAGCGGTGAAAAGCCCAGCAATGTGACCTTTTCGTTATGTCCAAGCTCAGCCAGATCGGTGTCATAGGCCCGGCAAAGCAGGGAATATTCGTTCTGGATGGACTGAGGGCGCGGGCCCAGGCCCGCTTCTGCCAGTGACAGCCAGTTGGCCATCCCCCAGGCGCTTTCATTCGAAAGCCCCCAATGGCGGATCTTACCTTCTGCCTTGATCGCCGCAAGGGTGGCAAGGCAATCCTCCATATTCGCCAGAATTGCCGCGCGGTCCTGTTTTGACGGATCGAACTTCCAGCACTGGCGAAAGTGATAACTGCCCCGGTTGGGCCAGTGAAACTGGTAGAGATCAATGTAATCGGTCTTCAACCTTTTCAGCGCCGCCTCAACGGTTTTGCGCAGCGTAGCGCCGGTGATTTCCTCACCGCCTCGGGCGCTACCTCCCTCGCCGGCGATCTTGCTGGCGATGATCCAGTCACCCCGCCGCCCACTCTTGGCATTCCAGTTGCCGATGATTTCTTCGGTACGCCCGATGGTTTCGACGCGGACCGGGTTTACCGGATACATTTCAGCGGTATCGAGAAAGTTCACCCCCTGCTCGGCAGCCCTGTCGATCTGGGCATGGGCTTCCGCCTCGGTATTCTGGCTGCCCCAGGTCATGGTCCCAAGGCACAAGGCCGAAATTGCAAGATCGGTCTGGCCAAGTGTGGTTTTTTTCATGTCGCGCTCCTGAGGGTCGCGGACGAACTTAACGGGTGGGGCAGGAAGGGCAAGGGGGCGAAGGGTTGATGCGAGAAAGAGCCTGATTACGGTACCTCATCACCGGCACCGGCAAAATTGGCGGGTCAGAGATTCCGGAACCTGTCGTGATCCCCTTCACGACGAAATGACCGCAGCAACTGGAAAAAACTGGTATAGACTGGTCAAGTATCCTTCCCAAAAAGGAACCCGTGACATGCGCGTCTTCATAGCCTGCCTGATCCTGATTTTTGGGGTCACCGGTGCGTCTGTCGCCCAACCGCTGCATTATCTTCTGGACCCTAGCCGGTCCATCGTGGGGTTCGAACTCGACTTCGGCCAAAATCTTATCCGAGGCCGGATGCCGGTAAGTGACGCGGAATTAACGCTTGATTTTGAACAAGTGGCCGCCAGCCATGTCCGCGTAACCCTGAAGGCTGACGCCGCCCGTGCCGACCTCCCCTTCGCTACACAAGCCATGCGTGGTGAAAACGTTCTGGCGACCCGCAGCTTTCCCTTGATCCGGTTTGAAAGCACCAGTGTCCGTGCGAGTGAAACCGGTGCGATTGTCAGCGGCAATATAACCATCCGCGACATCACCCACCCCGTCATGCTCAACGCCCGCATCTTTCGCGCAAAAGGCACCGAGGAAGGCGAACGCGACAACCTTGCCGTTCAGTTGACCGGCACAGTCAGCCGATCCGCATTCGGTGCAGTAGGTTATGCCGATCTGGTCGGGGACGAAGTGCGGCTGAACATTGTCGCCTATATCCAACGCAAGGGATAAGACCAGAATATCCGAGTTGGTCCCGTCATTTC
>JAOUMG010000346.1 GCA_029881635.1 Paracoccaceae bacterium
GACCGCTGCTTCTCGCGGCAAGTTGAGGGCACAGGCGGACAAAGGCAGCCGGGGGGCGCAGGTCGCGTTGAAAGTTACAGAAGATGGCGAAAAGCTGATCGGGGCCATCCTGCTGGGCAACAACGTCGCCAATATTCTTTCAGCTGCGCTGGCAACCGCCCTTTTTTCGCGACTGTTCGGGGCAAATGGAGTTGCTGTTGCCACTTTGGTCATGACGGCGCTGGTGCTGGTTTTTGCCGAGGTGCTGCCCAAGACTTATGCGATCACCGCCCCTGAGGCGGCGGCCTCCCGTGTGGCGCGTCCGATCAGAATACTGATCCTTGTCCTGACACCGATAGTGTCAATGGTGCGCGTGATCGTGCGTGGGTTGCTGTTGTTGTTTGGTGTACGCACGGATCCTGACAGCCATATTCTGTCACTTAGGGAAGAAATTGTCGGGGCGCTGGCGCTCGGCCATTCCGAAGGGGCAATGCAAAAAGAGGATCGCGACCGTCTTTTGGGCGCGCTTGACCTCAATGATCGCACGGTTGAGGAAATCATGCGGCACCGCAGCCAGATCGAAATGATCGATGCAGAGGCCGAACCCGCCCATATTCTGTCGCGTGTGTTGGCGTCACCCCATACCAGGTTGCCTCTTTTCAAAGGCGAACGGGAAAACATTGTGGGCGTCATTCATGCCAAGGATCTGCTGCGCGCCGTTGAAAAAACGGTACAGGCCGAAGATGGCAATATCGCTTCACTGAAGGATCTGGATGTTCTGAGCGTAGCGAAAAAGCCCTATTTCGTGCCCGAGACCACGCCCCTTGACGAACAAATGCGTGAATTTCTGAAGCGCCGCACCCATTTTGCACTCGTGGTCGATGAGTATGGCGATTTGCGCGGCCTGATAACGCTTGAAGATATCATCGAGGAAATTGTTGGTGAGATCACAGACGAATTTGACATTGATGCCGAACATCCACTGAAGCGGACAGAAACTGGGGATTGCATCGTTGATGGTGCCATGACCATTCGCGACCTGAACCGGGCGACGGATTGGGCACTGCCCGATGTCGAGGCGAATACCATCGCGGGACTGGTCATTCACGAAGCACAGATGATTCCGGCGGAAGGGCAGGTATTTTCCTTTCATGGATTCCGATTTGAAGTCATGGCACGAAAGGAAAACCGCATTACCCGGATAAAGATCAGACCGCTTTGATCTGCTGTCCGACATTTCAGCGGTTCGACCGAAGCCCATTCCGGACCGGATCGAACCGCATCCTTATCGCGATTTGAACAGGCTTCCCAATATGCCGCGCACGATTGCCCGGCCTGTTCGCGTGCCGATTTGGCGGACCACGCTTTTTCCGAATGCTTCGGCCAAACTGTCAGATCGTGATGACCGCTTTCGTGATGTCGACCGACCGACGGTATTGCCATCATAGCGGCGGGCTGACTTGAACTCCCGCTCTTCTTCTTTCAGTTTCTCTTCTTGCTCTTCGGCTTCTGCTGCCGCCTTTGCAGCCGCTTCGGCCCGCCCCTGCAGCCGTTCAAAGGCCGAATCCCGGTCGATAACCTTGTCATATTTGGCCGCCAGCCCGCTTGCACCGATGGCGGCCTGACGTTGGGCATCACTTATCGGTCCCAACTGGCTGGCAGGAGGGCGAACCAATGTGCGTTTGACAATTCCGGGTATACCCTTGGCCTCCAGAAACGAGGTTACAGCCTCGCCTGTCCCAACTTCCTTGATCGCGGTTTCGGTGTCGAATTCCGGATTGGGCCGGTAGTTATGCGCGGCGCGCTTTAGGTCCTGTTGATCCTTGCCAGTAAAGGCCCGCAACGCATGTTGCACGCGATTGCCGAGTTGTCCCAGTACATCATCAGGCACATCAGCAGGGTTTTGGGTGACGAAAAATACGCCCACACCCTTCGATCGGATGAGCCGCGCCACCTGTTCGACCTTGTCCACCAATGCCTTTGGGGCGCCATCAAACAAGAGATGCGCCTCGTCAAAGAAGAATACAAATTTTGGTTTGTCCGGGTCACCGACTTCGGGCAATTCCTCGAACAACTCAGACAAGAGCCAAAGCAGGAAGGTTGCATAGAGCCGGGGCGAGCCCATCAATTTGTCGGCTGCCAGGATGTTGATCCTGCCGCGGCCATCCGGCGCCAGTGACATCATGTCAGCCAGATCAAGTGCGGGTTCACCAAACAACCGTGTTCCACCCTGATTTTCGAGCACGAGAAGCTGGCGCTGGATTGCACCGACACTGGAACTGGCGATGTTGCCATACCTCAACGACAAATCCGCGGCGTTCTGCCCGATCCAGACCAGCATTGCCTGCAAATCCTTCAGATCCAGCAGCGGCAAACCTTCCTCGTCCGCCAACCGGAAGGCGATATTAAGGACACCTTCCTGCGCATCGGTCAGATCCATCAGCCGTGACAAAAGCAGTGGGCCCATTTCTGAAACCGTCGTCCGGATGGGATGCCCCTGCTGACCGAACAGATCCCAGAACGTGACCGGAAACGACTGATATTCGAGAGTGTAGCCAATAGTTTCGCAGCGCTTCATGAAAGCGCCATGAAGTTTGTGATCGGCGGAGCCCGCTACGGCAAGACCGGCAAGATCGCTTTTCACATCTGAAAGAAAAACCGGAACACCGGCCGCCGAGAAACCTTCGGCGAGGATTTGCAGGGTGACGGTCTTACCGGTGCCGGTCGCCCCGGCAACAAGCCCGTGGCGATTACCATATTTCAGCAACAACTCCTGCGGTGCGTCATAGCTTTTGCCGCCACCGCCTCCACCTACAAAAATTCCACTCTCGGTCAGCACGCTCACCCCCAAAATTCACATTCGTCCGACGCAACAATACAATCTTAACGCGGCCATGCCAGTCTCGAATGTATCCGGGCGCAAGAACATTGCGCATGGATGTTACTTCCTCCCTGTCAGACTCGCCGCGCCTGCCTTGGCGCGGCTTTTTTTCGTTCAAAATCAATTTTCTGGGACATGGCATTTTTAATGTTGACGCAGTGGGCGGAACTGAATACCGTCTGCACCAATAACAAAGTCGGCCAGTCCGACAGGGAGAAAAATCTAGGAAAGGGCCTTTTGCGGGCCCTTTTTTCTATTTGCGGGACTGTGATGTCAGACGGTCAATTTTCCTGACAAAAGCGGCATAAAGCCGCCGCCGGACAGGCCATTCTGATCTGGCCATGTCGTTTCGTCACTGACACTTCTGTCCCGGCATGCTAGACGCAGCATCAAAGTCACCAATAGACACATGGAAACCTGACATGTCTTTCTTTTCCAAATTGATACCCCTCGTTTTTGCAGCTTCAGTTGCAATGCCGGGCTTCGCACAAGAGGCACCTGCACCGACTGAAACGCCAGCACCGGCGGACGCCACTGCCGCAGGCGAAGCGGCAGATGACGGTATCGGCAAACCCTATGTTCTCGAAAACCATGGCGACTGGGAATTACGTTGTGTACGTTCTCCCGACGGATCCGATCCGTGCCAGCTTTATCAGCTTCTGAAAGAAGCGGGCGGCAATGCGATTGCGGAAATCAGTTTGCTTGCATTGCCAGAGGGCGGCGACGCGGTGGCAGGTGCCACCATCATTACACCGCTTGAAACCCTGCTGACGCAGCAAGTGAATATCACGGTCGATAAAGGCAAAACCAAGCGCTACCCTTTCACGTTCTGTACTGAGGTCGGATGCGTTGCACGCGTCGGCTTTACCGAAGAAGACCTCGCCAGCTTTCGCAAAGGTGTGACGGCCGTGATCACTGTCGTCCCGGTTGCCGATCCCAGCAGAAC
>JAOUMG010000009.1 GCA_029881635.1 Paracoccaceae bacterium
CCATCGATTCTGCGCAAGATTTTTGTCACCCGATCAAATGCTTCCGAGCATGGTTTCGTAGTGCCGCTTGCTTCCGCCCGTCGCAAAGGATCGTCCCAGATCAGCGAGGCTGTCGAGTGAATGGCAGGCAAAAAAGCTATCCACGATAGGCAGAAGGGCTCGAATTCCTGCGGCTTGCGGCGCGAATCCCTCAAACCGAAGAAGCGGGTTGAGCCAGATCAACCGGCGGCACGACCGTGCAAGGCGCGCGGCTTCGGTCTTCAACAACTCCGTTTCGCCCCGTTCCAACCCGTCAGTGATCAGCAGTACGACTGCACCTTGCCCGAGAACTCGCCGCGACCAGTCCCGGTTGAACCGGTAAAGCGCCTCGCCGATCCGCGTCCCACCTTGCCAGTCCGGCACGTCGCGTCCCACGGCCTCAAGCGCAAGATCAACATCTTTAAGCGCAAGCGCACGGGTGACATTGGTAAGGCGGGTTCCGAAAGTGAAGCCATGCACCCGCCCCCAACCGGATGCAGGTGCCCAGGTCAATGCGTGCAGAAAATGCATCATCATCCGCGCATAAGACGACATTGAACCGGATATGTCGCAAATCGCCACAAGGTTTGGTGGCCTGTATATCGGGGTCTTCAGCGACATTCGGTCGATTTCGCCGCCCTTGCGCAATGACCTGCGCAACATCGCGCGCGCATCGGGTTGGCGCCCGGATTGTGCTGGGCGAAATCGGCGTGTCGCGAGGGGATCAACCGGCAAGTTTAGCGTGCGTATCAGTTTGGCAGCTTCGGCTTGTTCGACGACGCTCATCTGCTCAAAATCCCGATTGCGCAGCACCTCGTTTCCCGACCAGCTGAGTTTGGTGTCGATTTCGATCTGGTCGCGCTCACGTGGGGTTTCCTGCCCCGAAGCCCCCTCCCACATGGCTTCGGCTGCGCGTTTCTGGGCTGGCTTTGGCTGCTTTTCCTTTTGCGCCATGGTTTGCATCATCGGCAGCATCGACCGAACCATGCGTTCAAGAAACTCCGGGTCGCGCCAGAACATCTGAAAAATCTGGTGAAAGACTTCCAGATGCTCGGGCCGTGACACCAGTGTCGCGCGCAAGGCATAGTAAAAATCGTCGCGCCGCGTGAACCCGGCGGCGGCAACCGCGGAAATCGCGCCTTTTACCTGCGATGTTCCAACCCTCAGCCCGGCCTTGCGCAACGCGCGGGCAAAATGAACGATATTGTCAACAAGCCGGCTATCTGTTGCAGGCAGGTTATTCATTGATCACGAGGCCTGCGCCAATTGCTGGCGCACCTCGTTTATGATGCGCGTCGCCTCGGATCCTGCAATCTTGGCGATGTCATCTTGGTATTTCAACAGCGCGCCCAGCGTTTCGGTCACCACATCGGGCGACAACGCCACGGCATCCAGCGCGATCAGGCAGCGCGCCCAGTCTATCGTTTCGGCGACGCCGGGGTTCTTGAAAAGATCGACGCCGCGAAGGGACTGAACGAACGTGACGATTTCCTTCGACAATGTCGCCGAGCAATCCGGCACGCGGGCGTGGAGGATGGCCAATTCGCGCTCAAAAGCCGGGTAATCGACCCAATGATACAGGCATCGCCGCTTGAGCGCGTCATGCACCTCACGCGTTCGGTTCGACGTAAGGATCACGATGGGCGGTTCTTCGGCCTTCACCGTGCCTATTTCCGGAATGGTTACCTGAAAATCCGAAAGCGCCTCCAGGAGGAAGGCCTCGAAAGGCTCATCTGTCCGATCAACCTCGTCGATCAGCAGAACGGGCGGGCCCTCGGCATGGGGCTCCATCGCCTGCAAAAGCGGGCGCTTGATCAGGTAGTCCTGCGAAAAAAGTTCCGACTGCAATTCTTCCCGACTGGCGCTGCCAGCGGCTTCGGCCGTACGAATGGCAATCATCTGGGCCGAAAAGTTCCATTCATAGATCGCCGCGGCCGCATCCAGCCCCTCATAGCATTGCAAACGAATGAGCCGCCGACCAAGAGCGGCGGCAAGAGCCTTGGCAATTTCGGTTTTGCCAACCCCTGCCTCGCCTTCCAGAAACAGAGGCTTGCCAAGCTTTAATGACAAGAACACGACCGTCCCAAGATCACGGCCACAGACATAACCTTCTGAGGACAACGCAGTGAGAGTGTCTTCGATGCTGGTCGGAATGACCGCCATGCCATTGCCTCTTTTGAAATCATTTCCGGCATTTAAGCATTGGCATACAACTCTGTCCACGCGCGAAACGATTGCGGTGGGTAAAGCGGGGTCTTTGATCTCCTTGTTGCAGAACCGCGAAAAGATCAGGGGCAATCCAGACCCGCGGAGCGAGCGCCATGCAAAAATCAGGATGATCGAGATTGAACCGAACGTCCGAACCGGAACGAAAGGGTTCCGGTAACCTTGCTATTTTACCTCAGTCAGCAACTCTTCGAACCGGCTTTTTGCCTTGCCTTTGTGCTTGGCTGCCTTTGCCTCTTCGAGGTTGACGGGCGCCCCTGCCTGGATCAGGGCGACCATCCCCATCAGGTAATGTGGTTTGCACTTCACGCCGTAAATCCCTTCCTGAACCAGTGTCACGGAGATTTCTTTGTTCATCTCTCCCACAAAAACCTCCGCGCCGGCGGGCAACATTCCCTCGATGCTTTCAGCATTGTGACCCTTGTCCGTTGGCAAAAACACAACCGTGTCACCGACCTGTGCCGAAATAAACGCGGGTTCGAATACCATCGCGCCGGCCTCGCCCTTGTTGAGCATCCGAACTTCGTACGTCTCGGCGTTGGCGGTGCCTGAAAAAAGAATAACGGTAGTGGCAGCAAGCAGTATCCTGGCGTTCATCGGACAGTCCTTTGGGGCATGATCATTTGGTTTCGTTCGCCCTGCTTATGGGGTAATCAGATGCAAGAAACGTTGTCCTGGCTCAAACTCTGAACCGCAACACCGGGCGCCAATCCAAGGGCTTTGAATTGAACCAACTAGACGAAAGCCTCTTGTCCGCAATTCCGCCGTTCCGGCGGTTGGACCGCGCGCAGATCCGTGAGATCCTCGACCTGGCGACACCGGCGCGCTTCGATGAAAGACAGGCGATATTCGAGGAAGGTGCCGAAGCCAGCCGGTTCTATCTGCTGCTTGACGGTGTAATTCGCGTGATCCGAACGACACCCGGTGGCGATCAGATCATTGTACTTCATATCGCTGCCGGACAACTGTTCGGAATTGCACCTGCATTGGGGCATGATACCTATCCTGCCACCGCAACAGCCGCAGGTGAATGTCTGGTGCTGGGCTGGCCCGTGCGCCTGTGGCCGACCTTCGTCGAGAAATACCAAGGCTTTGCGACCGAAACCTACAAAGTGGTCGGTGAGCGGATTGACGAAATGAACAACCGGATCGTCGAACTGGCGACACAAGCCGTCGAACAGCGGGTCGCCTGTGCGTTGCTGCGCATGTTGAACCAGACGGGCAAGAAAGTGGATAACGGGATCGAGATTACCTTTCCGATAACCCGGGCAAATATCTCTGAGATGACAGGCACGACGCTGCATACCGTCAGCCGACTGCTGAGTGCGTGGGAAAAACAGGGCATCCTGGAAAGCGCGCGGCGTCATATCGTTGTGACAGACCCACACCGGCTCGTCCAGCTCAGCACATCTGCCGCGTGAACGCATTCGCGCCGCACCGAATGCGGCTAGTTCATCTTCCAACCCGGCCCCTTTGAGGCCACCGCCGCGCGGAGTTCCGCCCGAAAGGCATCCTCGTTCAACTGATATTCCTCGCAGGCGTCAATGACCGTGTGAAACGGTGTGATGTAGCATCCGGCACAAAGCATCCCGTGGCGCATGAATACCTCCATCGTAACCGGCCACTGCTTGAACAATGCGCTGAGCGTCATATCCGGATCGTCGATTGAGCCGCCTGCCATCCCGATTTCCCGTCATCTTTCGCCGGACCATTCACCTCCGGGTCATTTCATCATTGATTGCAGTTTGTGTTCGCGCGGTCTTTGCGCTTCGGCAAACTCGCAAGGATCACATGTGTTTCATTCGGCAGGCCATGAATGTTCACTTGCAAGGGCAGGGCGCTGGTCGCGGCGCCGATGCCTATCTGCCAATCCCTCTACCCGGAGGGTTTGACAATTTGTGATCCTTGGCGGGCAGCGACCGCCCGGCAGGGGATATTCCGGCATTTGTTGCTCTAGCACAAAGAACGAGCCCGTCACTTGGGCTAATTCCGTCCCGTCGAACCACGGACAAAGTGAAGGGGTCACAGCTTGAAAAGCATCATTGTCGCAAAGTGCCCGGCCCTGCTTGCAGGCCAGGACGCGACAAAGCCGTTCGGGTGGTGACCGGTGCCGCAGGGGGCGATTTTGACTGACCTGAGAATTGCAGCATTGGCCGTTATCTACGCGCTGGCCCTGTCCATCGCGGGCGCCACAGCTGCGACGGCAAGCGATCTGGGGCGTTTTCTGCCAAAGATTGACCCTGCCGAGCTGGTCAAGGGCGCGACGGCGTTCGGGCCTGTGGATTCCGACTTTCCAACGGCACCGATCCTTTCAGGGTCAAAAACGGTTGGCCATGCCTTCCTGACTTCGGATTTTGTCGGAACCACCGGATATTCGGGCAAGCCGATCCATATCGTTGCGGCGATTTCACCCGATGCCGTGCTGACCGGCGCCAAGCTGGTGGAGCATTCCGAACCCATTGTTCTTATCGGCATTCCCGAGGCAAAGGTCAGGGCGGTGATTGATGGCTATGCGGGCCTTGACCTGAAAGCAGAGGCCGCTGGTGGCGGGGCGTCACATGACCTGGACATCATTTCGGGCGCCACCGTGACCATAATGGTTATCGACGATTCCCTCATCAGATCGGGCATCAAGGTGGCCAGATCACTGGGGCTGGGCGGTCTTGCCCCCGTGACGGTCTCCGCACCACCGCGTGAGATCGACATGACCAGGCAAGCCATTCAGGACTGGCAACAGCTGACAGGCGACGGTTCGGTCCGGCGGTTGTTGCTGACAATCGGAGAGATCAACGAAGCCTTTGCCGCAACCGGTGACGAAAAAGCCATCGCCCGCCCGGAAAAGGGCGCACCCGAAGATGTTTTCATCGACCTCAATCTGGCGGTTGTCACCGCCCCCGCAATCGGCAGGAGCCTGCTGGGCGATGCCGAATACACCAATCTCGAAAACTGGCTGGAAGAGGGTGAACAGGCGATCCTTGTCACCGGTCGCGGTCCTTACTCCTTCAAGGGTTCGGGATATGTAAGGGGCGGTATCTTTGACCGTATCCAGCTGATCCAGGGCGACCGGTCGATCCGATTTTTCGATAAACAGCACCGTCGGCTGGGCAGGCTTGCCACGCCAGATGCGCCCGAGTTTCCGGAGGTCGATCTTTTTAAGATCCCGGCCGATGCCGGGTTCAGTGCGACCGAGCCTTTCCGGCTGCAGCTTCTGGTTCAGCGCGCCATCGGTGCGGTCGACAAGAGCTTTCTGACCTTCGATCTCGAATACAGGCTGCCCGAGGATTACCTGTTGCCCGCCCCCGTCGCGGCTGCGGTTGCTGAGACCACCGAAGTTGACGACAGCGAAGCGATTGCAAAGCGGGCGCTTTGGCAACGTATCTGGCGCGACCGCACCGTTGAGATTGGCATTCTGGGCGCGATGCTGGGCGTGCTGACGCTGACTTTCTTTTTCCAGTTTCAGGCAACGGCAGATGCCAGGCGGTTCTACTGGTTTCGCATGGGGTTCCTGACGATGAGCCTCGTTTTCATCGGCTGGTATGCCAATGCCCAACTGTCGGTGGTAAACCTGATGGCGCTGGGCGGCTCGCTACAGTCCGGATTTTCATGGGATGCTTTTCTGCTGGACCCACTGGTTTTCATCCAGTGGTTCGCTGTCGCGGCTGCGCTATTGTTCTGGGGGCGGGGCGCCTATTGCGGATGGCTTTGCCCGTTTGGCGCATTGCAGGAATTGTCCAACCAGATCGCGCGTGCCTTCAAGGCCCCGCAATGGGACCTGCCTTGGGGGCTTCATGAACGTCTCTGGCCCCTGAAATACATGATCTTTCTGGGCCTGTTTGGCCTTTCCCTGTCGTCGATTCCCCTGGCGGAAAAATATGCCGAGGTAGAGCCGTTCAAGACCGCGATCATCCTGAAATTCGTCCGCGACTGGCCTTTCGTAGTCTTCGCCGTAACCCTTCTGGTGATCGGGCTGTTCGTTGAACGGTTCTATTGCCGCTATCTCTGCCCGCTTGGCGCAGCCCTCGCGATTCCGGCGCGCATCCGGATGTTCGACTGGCTGCGCCGCTACAAGGAATGCGGCAGCCCCTGTCAGGTCTGTGCCATCGAATGCCCGGTCCAAGCCATTCACCCGACGGGTGAGATCAATCCCAACGAATGCATCAACTGTCTGAACTGTCAGGTTCTTTACCAGTCCGGGGCGAAATGCCCCGTTGTGATCCGCAAGCTGAAACGACGCACGGCAGACCGTGCATCCGCAACGGCAAACAAGGATGCCATCGAACGCGCAATTTCGAAGAAACCTTCAACAATGGAGATATGACATGACCAATGACACGAAAAAAAATCTCACTCTGACACGCCGAGGGATGCTGGGCGCAAGTGCCACCGGCGCGGTCTTGGCTACGACCGGCGCAGGTGCGGCCCTCTTCAACGCCAGCGCGGTCAAAGCGCAGAGCAGCACCCCGAAATTTGAACTCGCCCCGGGGGAACTGGACGAATATTACGGCTTCTGGTCTTCCGGCCAGTCGGGTGAATTGCGCATCCTGGGCTTTCCGTCGATGCGCGAACTCATGCGGGTTCCGGTATTCAACCGCTGTTCGGCAACTGGTTGGGGCCAGACCAATGAAAGCCTGAAGGTTCTGACCGAGGGCCTGCTGCCCGAAACCAAGGAGTTTCTGGCCAAGAAGGGCATGAAAACCTACGACAACGGCGACCTTCACCATCCGCATATGTCGTTCACCGATGGCACCTATGACGGACGCTATCTCTTCATGAATGACAAGGCCAATACCCGCGTAGCCCGTGTGCGCTGCGACGTGATGAAATGCGACAAGATCATCGAAATCCCGAACGCGCATGACATCCACGGCCTGCGCCCGCAGAAATTTCCGCGCACCGGATATGTCTTTGCCAATGGCGAACATGAGGCGCCCTTGGTCAATGACGGAACGATCCTTGATGACCCGAGCCAGTATGTGAACATCTTCACCGCTATCGACGGCGATGAAATGAAAGTTGCCTGGCAGGTCAAGGTGTCGGGTAACCTCGACAACACCGACAGCGATTATCAGGGCAAATACGCCTTCTCGACCTCATATAACTCGGAAATGGGCATGACCCTGGCCGAGATGACCGAAAGCGAGATGGACCATGTCGTGGTCTTCAACCTCAAGGAAATCGAGGCAGGCGTAGCGGCAGGCGATGTGGAAATGCTGAACGGCGTGCCGGTGATAGATGGGCGCAAAGGACAGAACAAGAAATATACCCGCTACATCCCGATCCCCAACAGCCCGCATGGCTGCAACGCCGCCCCGGACAAAAAGCACATCATGATCAACGGCAAGCTGTCGCCGACCGTGTCGGTCATCGATGTCGAAAAGGTCGATGCGCTCTTTGAAAGCGATGCCGATCCGCGTTCCTGCATCGTGGCGGAACCCCAACTGGGCCTTGGCCCGCTTCATACCGCATTCGATGGCAAGGGCTTTGCCTATACAACGCTCTTTCTCGACAGCCAGGTGGTCAAGTGGGACATCGCCAAGGCAATCGAGGCCTATGCCGGCGCCGATGTCGATCCTATCGTCTCCAAGGTCGATGTGCATTACCAGCCGGGCCACAACTCCACCTCAATGGGCGAAACCGCCGAGGCGGATGGCAAGTGGCTGGTGTCGATGAACAAGTTCTCCAAGGACCGCTTCCTGAATGTGGGACCGCTGAAGCCAGAAAACGAACAGTTGATCGACATCTCGACCGACG
The DNA here is from genome assembly GCA_029881635.1 of Paracoccaceae bacterium. Taxonomy (GTDB): domain Bacteria; phylum Pseudomonadota; class Alphaproteobacteria; order Rhodobacterales; family Rhodobacteraceae; genus Albidovulum. The sequence goes on from JAOUMG010000009.1 coordinate 7,996, forward strand.
AGATGAAGGTGGTTCACGATGGCCCGACCTTTGCCGAACCGCATGACAGCATCATCGTGCGCGCCGACATCGTGAATCCGGTCAATGTCTGGGACCGCAATGACCCGATGTGGGAAGATGCCCGCAAACAGGCAGAGGCGGATGGCGTGACGCTGGAGGACGGCCAGGAGGAAATCATCCGCGACGGCAACAAGGTGCGGATCTACATGTGGTCCGTGGCCCCTGCCTTCAGCCATGAAAAGTTCACCGTGAAACAGGGTGACGAGGTGACGGTCTATGTCACCAATCTGGACGATGTAGATGACGTGACCCACGGGTTCTGCCTGTCGAACTACGGCATCGCGATGGAGATCGGGCCACAGGCGACAGCCTCGATCACCTTCACGGCCGACCGGCCCGGCGTACACTGGTTCTATTGCCAGTGGTTCTGCCACGCCCTGCACATGGAAATGCGGGGTCGCATGTTCGTCGAACCGGCCGGTGCCTGAACGATGCACCGCCGCCTGATCCTCTGCCTGTTCTTGATGCTGCCAACCTTCGGGTTGGCGGCCGAGGTGGATGTATCGCCGGGCGATGGCGTCTTGGCGGCGGCAATTGCGAATGCCGCAGACGGGGACATCCTTCGTCTGCGGCCCGGCACCTATCATGCCAATCTGGTGCTTGACCGACCTGTGACCCTCGACGGGGGCGGCATGGCGGTTCTGCAGGGCGCCGGGGCAGGAAGTGTGGTCAGGGTGACAGGTCCGGATGTCGTGGTGCGCGGGCTGACGATTCAGGGGTCTGGATCATCGCATCAGACCATCGACTCGGGCGTTCAGCTGACCAAAACGGCCGACCGCGCCGTGGTCAGCGACAACACGCTGCTTGGCAATCTTTACGGTATTGATGTTCACGGCGCCAAAGACGCGCTTGTTTCCGGCAATACCATCCGCGGACGGCAAGATCACCGGATGAATGACCGCGGCAACAGCATCTATGTCTGGAACGCGCCGGGCGCGGTCGTTCAGAATAACGATATCATGTGGGGGCGTGACGGAATCTTCGTTAACACGTCGAAGAACAACACCTTCCGTGGCAATACCTTCCGCGATCTGCGTTTTGCGGTTCATTACATGTATGCCAACCGCAGCGAAGTGTCGGGCAACGTCTCAATCGGCAACGATCTTGGCTATGCGATCATGTTCTCTGACCGCGTGAAGGTGGCCGATAACATCTCGATTGGGGATGATGAACATGGCGTGATGTTGAACTACGCCACAAATTCCGAAATCGCGGGGAATCTTGTGCGCGGGGGCAAGAACCGCTGCCTATTCATGTACAACGCGCATCGCAACCACGTCGAAGGCAACCGCTTTGAGGGGTGCGATATCGGCATTCACTTCACTGCCGGTTCGGAAAAGAACGACGTCACGGGCAATGCTTTCGTCGGCAACCGGACGCAGGTCAAATATGTCTCGACCGACTGGGTTGAATGGTCGGTCGAAGGACGCGGCAATTACTGGAGCGATTTTGCCGCCTATGACGTGAATGGCGACGGTGTGGCCGACACGCCTTACCGGCCCAATGACAGCATGGATCACATCCTTTGGTCGCAACCAGCGGCCAAGTTGTTGCTGGGTTCGCCCGCCGTACAACTGGTGAAGTGGTCGCAATCGGCTTTCCCGGCACTGCTGCCGGGCGGTGTCGTCGACACCTATCCATTGCTGCGCCCCGTCGAAATCAATGTTCCGGACCTGGAGGTCGATCATGCGGGATGATGCATTGAGAATTGAGGGCGTCAGCAAGCAGCGGGGGGCACTGGCGGTTCTCAGCGATGTATCGCTTGTGGTTCGTCCAGGTGAACGTGTGGCGCTGCTGGGGCATAACGGCGCGGGAAAGTCGACGCTGATGAAGATCGTTCTGGGCCTCGTGCGGGCCTCCGGCGGCACCATTGCTGTGATGGGGGCCGCACCCGGAACCGTCGCTGCGCGCCGTGCAACGGCTTACCTTCCCGAAGCGGTGGCCTTTCACAAGGCGCTGACGGGGCGCGAGCAGTTGACGCTATTCGCCAAGCTTTCGGGTGTTTCCAGAACTGTTGTCGCGGCTCTCTTGGAACGTGTTGGCCTGACCGATGCAGCCGACCGCCGGCTCGGCACTTACTCGAAGGGGATGCGGCAGCGGTTGGGGATGGCGCAGGTTCTTCTGGGCAAGCCAAGTGTGGCGCTGCTGGATGAACCGACCAGCGGCCTGGACCCGGCATCGCGGCATGAACTCTACGCCATCATCGACGAACTTGCAGCGGCCGGCACCGCCGTCCTGATCGCCAGCCATGCCCTGACCGAAGTCGAGGCGCGCACCGAACGTATCGCCATCATGAAGGACGGGCGTCTGGTGGCCGATGACACATTGGCGAACCTGTCAGCGCGCGCGGGCCTGCCAACCCGCATTCGCATCACGGCCACAGACGCAGAAGCGGACCGTGTCGCCGAGGCGCTTGGCGGTACACGGATCAACGGCAGAACCGTGGATCTTTTGTGCCAGACAAGCGGTAAACTGGACCGCGTGAAGCGGATCATGTCGCTGGGCGATGCGGTCACGGATTTCGACATCTCGCCGCCAAAACTGGAAGATCTCTACCGCCACTATTCATCGGAGAAACCGCAATGATCGGCCGTATCCTTGCCGTCGCCGGAACCGAGTTCCGCATCGCTTTGCGCAACCGCTGGGTGCTGATGGCAACCCTTATCATGGTACTTTTCGCGCTCGCCCTGACCTTGGCGGGAAGCGCGCCTACCGGTGCGCTCGGGGTTGATATGCTGACCATTGCGGTTGCCTCAATGACCACGCTCTCGGTCTACCTCTCACCGCTTCTGGCGCTGATGATCTCGTTTGACAGCATCGCGGGCGAGGCGGAACGCGGTGGCCTTGCGCTGATCCTGTCCTACCCGGTTTCGCGCGCCGAAATCCTTTTGGGAAAGTTCACGGCGCATCTGGCGGCGCTTGCCATTGCAATGGTCATCGGTTTTGGCGCGGCAGGTCTTGTGACGGCACTTCTCGGGGGCGCTGGGCAGGCAAGCCTGATCGCCCTTTTGCGGCTTGTCCTGACCTCGATCCTGCTTGGCGCGGTATTCCTGGCACTCGGCTATGCATTATCAGCGATGTCAGGCAGTTCGACAGCCGCCGCGGGCCTTTCCGCAGGGGCCTGGCTGGTCTTTGTCGTGCTCTTTGATCTTGGCCTGCTCGGGGCCATCGTTTTGGATGGCGGCGGTGTCTTTACCCAACACGTCTTTCCATGGCTGATGACGGCAAATCCGGCCGATGCGCTCAGGCTTTGGAACATCGGCGCTGCAGACAGCGTCGCGGTGGCATCCGGATTGTCCGGTGCCACAAGCGCCTTGCCCGCTTGGGCTGCCCCGGCCTCGCTGCTGCTTTGGTTGCCGCTTGGTTTCATCCTTGCACGGCTGTCATTCGGAAGGGTCGAACCATGAGAAAGATCGCACTATTGCTGCTGCTTGCGGCCTGCAAGGAAGAGGTGGCCGCCATACCCGACCCCGTCGCGCTGACGGATGAGGCCTTGGGATATTTCTGCCAGATGAACGTATCCGAACATGATGGGCCCAAGGGGCAGATCCATCTGGCGAACCATCCGCAGCCCCTCTTCTTCGCGCAGGTTCGCGATGTCGTGGCCTATCTCAAAGGGCCGGAGCGCGAGGCTGAAATCGCGGCGATTTACGTCAGTGACATGGGCGCCGCGCAAAGCTGGGCAGTGCCGGGCACGACAAACTGGATCGATGCCCAGTCGGCCGTTTTCGTGGTCGGCGCCGGGGTCAGGGGGGGCATGGGCGCGCCCGAGATCGTGCCCTTCGCGGCACCGGAACGCGCCATGGAATTTGTCGAAAGATTCGGCGGAACGGTGATGCCCCTCGATGCGATTCCGGATGAGGCGGCAATCGGGCCGGTCGATCTGGATCAACCTCTTGAGGTTCCGGAATGAAACGCCACACATCCCGCCGCCGGTTTCTGACGATGACCGCCGCATTCGCGGCCCTGCCGACCTTGGCGGTAGCAACCCAGCCCGTCGCGGAATGGCGCGGCACCGCACTTGGGGCAGGGGCTTTTCTGCGTTTGGTCGGTCTTGACGACAATCAGGCCCGCGACACATTCGCTGCAGTCGAGGCAGAGCTGGCACGGCTTGAAAGTATCTTCAGCCTCTACCAGGAAGGTTCATGCCTTTCCCGGCTCAATCATACGGGGCGTCTGGCCGCACCCCCACTTGAGATGTTGGCGCTTCTGACGCTGGCCGGGGCAATCCATGCCAGTACCAATGGCGCCTTCGACCCGACGATCCAGCCGCTCTGGGCGCTCTATGCCCGGACAAGGGGACAGGTGCCCGACAAAGGCCTGCTGGATGAGGCACGCGCCCGAACCGGCTGGGAAAAGGTGCGGATCACGGCGGCGGAAATTGCCTTCGCCCATCCCGGCATGGCCATCACGCTGAACGGTATCGCACAGGGCTATATCACCGACCGCGTGGCCCAATTGCTGCGTGGGCGCGGGTTTGACAACGTTCTTGTGGATATGGGCGAAATTGCGGGGCTTGGGCAGCGTGACGACATGCGCCCGTGGCACGTTGGTATATCCACCCCCGACGGGCGCATCGTGCGGCGGCTGGCTCTCAGTGACCGGGCCCTGGCGACATCATCGCCCATGGGCACAGTGTTCGACGACGACGGCAGTTTTGGCCATATTCTGCACCCGCAGCACGGGGTGCCAAAGGCAGCGCGCGCGCTTGTCTCCGTATCTGCGGATCGCGCGGCTTTGGCGGATGCTTTGTCAACGGCCTTCTGCATCATGAACGACGCTGAGGTCGCAACCGCGCTTGAAGCCCATCCAACCGCCCGGCTGGAAATGACGCGAAAACTGGTTCGGGTGTGACAGGCAGACACGCAAGACTTTCAAGCAACCGAAGGTGGCATTGCGTCGCTTTGGCCATCACTTGCGCCCCCTGATCATTTGTTCGTCGCTTCACCTGTCCGGCGTCGAGGGGTTTAGGGGCGCAAGAAGTTGTCTTTCGCGTTTCTAGTCCGCAGAGATTCCGCTGGAACCTACAAACGCGGGTATGCAAGCCGAACTTTGTCGTGCCATTAGCTAGACATGGCAAGAATCAACATCGAGCAGTTTGATCGACTCTCAAGGGCGAAGAAGCTGACGAAGTGCGGCGTGCTGTTGGGCCACAAAAGTGAGTGCGGTCAGCCCGAGGCTGCGACAGGCCCCTTTGGCGAAGAGGATGCCGCCCTATGATCGGGGCTATCGCGACCTGCATTCTTTGGCCCTTTGCCGCTTGTGAAGGGCTAGTGAAATCTGGTTTGGTATCTTGATGATTGTCTTGATCGAAATGGCGTTGATCACTCCACCTGTTGGCCTCAATCTCTATGTGGTGCAGGGGGCTCGTAATAGCGGCAGGATATCAGAGGTTATGTTGGGGGCGATTCCATATGTTTTCGCAATGTTGCTGATGGCTGCCGCGCTTATCGCCTTCCCGCAAATTGCACTGATGCTGCCTGACGCCTTACAGTAGTCAGATGCTGGACAATGACACCGCCAAATGGCCGAAACTCAAAACCGCCGGATATGACGGGTTTCTGGTCAGCTTTGGCGATCAGTTAAGTGAAGGCGCCAATCGGGCTGCCTTGGCGTTTCGAAATGCCGTCGATCGCGCGAATTGGCCAGCGGTTCAGGAAACCTCAACGTCGCTGGTGTCCACATATCTGCGCTTTGACCCCTTGGCTTTGGACCACAACGCGATGCGAAAGGCACTGGCTGAACTGGCGGCGGATCGCGATTGGTTCAGCGCGGAATTGCCGCAAGGCCGGAGGTTTTGGCGGGTACCGACCGTCTATGCCGCCGATTTCGCGCCGCAACTGGACGAGGCCGCAAAGGCCGCTGGTCTGACCACCCCAGAAGCCATCGCATCGATTTCGACAGCGCGTGTGCGCGTGCAAACCATAGGCTTCGCGCCGGGGATGCCTTACTTGGGTGAACTGCCTGACACATGGAACATCCCCCGCCAGAAGACGCTTAATGCACAAACCCCGGCAGGTGGCCTATGCGTGGCCATCCGTCAGCTGGTGCTTTTTCCCGTGGCCACGCCGACTGGCTGGCGGCACATCGGACAAACCGCGTTCCGGCTTTTTCGC
>JAOUMG010000347.1 GCA_029881635.1 Paracoccaceae bacterium
AGGGTTGGCTGAAAGCGGGCTGTTCGTGGCGGCCGCACTGATGATGGGCTGGGTCGGCACCATCGAACTGGCGGCACATGGCATCGCCATGGAGGTGACGGCGGTGACCTTCATGGTGCATCTGGGGCTTTCAAATGCGGTGACGGTGCGGGTCGGACGGGCACAGGGCGAAGGCGACGGGCCCGGTCTGCGCGCCGTGGCGGCGACGGGGATGGTGCTGTCGATGGGGTTCGCGTTGATCGCGGTGACAATCTTGCTGACTTTGCCCGCGCAGATCATCGGGCTGTTTCTGGACGAAGCCCAGACCGACACGGGGGCGATCGTGATCTTTGGTACGCTGCTTTTGGCCCTGGCGGCCTTGTTTCAGGTTTTCGACGCCGCGCAGGTGATGGCGCTGGGCATGTTGCGCGGGGTGCAGGACACCAAGGCGCCGATGTGGATTGCCGCCGTCAGCTATTGGCTGATCGGCATACCATCGAGCTACGTTCTGGCCTTTCCGCTGGGACTGGGCGGGGCGGGGCTGTGGCTGGGGCTGACAGTTGGGCTGGCGGTTGCCGCCGCCTTGCTGCTGGCGCGATTCTGGCGGGGTTGGGGGCCGCACGCTGCCGGGCGGGCGATGGCGCGCTGACTATCTGTTGCCAAGCGGAGACGCCTTTGGCGTCAAGTTCATGTTTGGGCCGCGCATCGCGCGCGGCCTGACGCCTTCGGCGAAGGTATTTTTACCAGGTGATTGGGTGATCTTCCGCGCCGGACCTAGCTGTTTGCGTCCGTGTCCTGCATCAGCCGGTCGGATTTCTTGCGCACCAGCACGGTTCTGAGGTCATGCATGGCCAGCAAGAGGGCATCGGTGACCTCTTCGAGCTGGGCGTCGGTCGCCTTGGACTGGGCCCATTGCGTGGTCAGGTTGAGGTAATCCACGGCCCGGTGGATATCGTCGATGTCGCGCTTTGCCAGCAGGTCTTTGCGCGCGGCTATCCAGTCGCTGATGGCGGCGGTTTCGGCATCTGTCAGGGCATGGTCGCCATGGGCGCGGATTTCACCGTTGCGGATATTGACGATGGCGATCTGGTCCAGTTCCAGCCGCCGCTGGCGGTTTTCGGTATCGACACGAAAAACGGCGGCACCGTTTTCGCGGACGCGGAAATAGAACTCTGGCAGATCGCCCGCCATTGGACCCCCTTGCAAATGACTTTAGCGCAGGCCTGCGCAGAATTTCTGGATGCGGCCACATGCCTCTTCCAACGCCGCATCAGAGGTAGCGTAGCTGACGCGGAAGTTCGGGGAAAGCCCGAAGGCGGCCCCAAAGACGACCGCGACGCCGGTTTCTTCCAGAAGGGCGGTTGCGAAAGCTTCGTCATCGGTGATGCTGGCGCCACCGGTCGAGGTCTTGCCGATAAGGCCCGAGATATCCGGATAGACGTAAAAAGCCCCTTCGGGGCGCGGGCAGGTGATGCCGTTGCACTGGTTCAGCATGGAAACAACGAGATCACGGCGGCGCTGAAAGGTTTTCTTGTTTTCGGCCAGGAAGTCTTGCGGACCTGTCAGCGCCTCAAGTGCTGCATATTGGGCGATGGAGCAGGGGTTGGAAGTGGATTGCGACTGGATCGTGCCCATTGCCTTGATCAGAGCGGCGGGGCCGGCGGCATAGCCGATGCGCCAGCCGGTCATCGCATAGGATTTCGACACGCCATTGCAGGTCAGCGTGCGGTCATAAAGGCCGGGTTCCACCTGTGCGGGGCTGACGAATTCGAAATCGTCAAAGACGAGGTGTTCGTACATGTCATCTGACATCACCCAGACATGCGGGTGGCGCATCAGCACATCGGTCAGACCCTTCAACTCAGCCCGGCCATAGCCGGCACCGGTTGGGTTGGACGGCGAATTGAAGATGAACCATTTGGTCTTTGGGGTGATGGCGGCCTCCAGCTGGGCCGGGGTCAGTTTGAACTGGCTGTCGATGCCGCATTCGACGGCGACAGGGGTGCCGCCTGCCAGCAGAACCATGTCGGGATAGCTGACCCAATAGGGCGCGGGAATGATCACCTCATCGCCGGGGTTCAGCGTGGCCATCAGCGCGTTATAAAGCGTCTGTTTGCCGCCGGTTCCGACGGTGATCTGGGCGGGCGTATAGTTCAGCCCGTTTTCGCGGGCGAATTTGGCGCAGATGGCTTTCTTCAGTTCCGCAATGCCGTCGACAGGGGTGTATTTGGTGCGTCCCGCGTCAATCGCGGCCTTGGCTGCCGCCTTGATATTGTCGGGCGTGTCAAAGTCAGGTTCGCCCGCGCCAAGGCCGATCACATCCTTGCCTGCCGCCTTCAGTTCTGCCGCTTTGGTGGTAACGGCGATGGTCGGCGAGGGTTTCACCCGCGCGATCGTGTCAGACAGGAAGGCCATGTGCAGGAGACTCCGGTTTGTAATTTCCGGCCCCATGTCTTATGGTGCGCGCAAAGCTCATTCAAGCATCAACATAAATTGGAGATTTGTTTTGTCCGGTAAATCCGATGACAGCTGGTTCAGTGCTGAAACCGCAACATTCGGCGACCGTCTGGCGGCGGCGCGGGAGGCCGCAGGGATGTCTCAGTCCGATCTGGCCCGTCGTATCGGGGTGCGGGCCAAGACTGTCTCGCAATGGGAGGCCGACGCCTCTGAACCGCGCGCCAACCGGCTGCAGATGCTGGGTGGGATGCTGAACGTATCGCTGATGTGGCTGCTGACCGGTGAGGGCGACGGCATAGAAGCGCCAGACCGGTCCTATCCGCAATCGGCTGAAATAAACGCGCTGCTGGTGGATTTGCGCCAGTTGCAAAGCGACATGACGGCATTTCCCGCGCGCCTGGCCCGCATCGAAAATCGCCTGCGCCAGTCGCTGGCGGTGATGTCGGCACAGGCCGGGGCGGACATGCAGCCTGACGCGGCGGAATGAAAGAAGACGCCAACGCACGGCTAAAGCGCCTGACCATGCGCAGCTGGCGCCGGGGCATGAAGGAAATGGATCTGATCCTTGGCCCCTATGCCGATGCGCGGCTGGCGGACATGCCCATAGCTGACTTGGCCCATTACGACAGCCTGCTATCCGAGAACGATCAGGACCTTTATTCCTGGATCACAGGCGCGGCTTTGCCGCCGGAGCATTTTTCCGCACTGATCGCGGAAATTGCCGCATTTGCCCGGGCGCACAAGGTGTCGGCGGCTGGGTAATGCCAAAACAGCCTTAACCAAAATTTCGGTTTTTTCGCCCAATCTGCCGACGAGCAGCAGAGTGAGGCGGAGACAGTGATGATCATGCAAGTTTCAGTTCAAGGAGATGCCCGGCCGGGGTTTTTGAGTTGCTATCTGGAAACGCTCAGCCTGGTGGAGCGGCTTCACCGGTTGTTGCTGGATGTCGTCAAGGACGAATTCGAACGCCTTGCGCTGCTGGAGATCAATGCGGTTCAGGCGCTGTTGCTGTTCAATATCGGCGAACATGAAGTGACCGCGGGTGAATTGAAAACGCGCGGGTATTATCAGGGTTCCAACGTCAGTTATAACCTCAAGAAGCTGGTTGAGGCGGGCTATATGCACCATCAGCGCTGCGATGCGGACCGCCGGTCGGTCAGGGTGAAGTTGACTGCAAAGGGGCTCGGCGTTCGCAACGCGGTGGCTGCGCTTTTCAAGAGACATGCCGAGGGGATGGAGACACGCGGCGTGGTAGGGCTTGAAACGGTTGAGGATGTCAACGCGATGCTGCGCCGGATGGAACGCTATTGGGGCGATCAGATCCGCTATATCTACTGAAATTGTGCGGTTGCGAGACGCGTCAG
>JAOUMG010000348.1 GCA_029881635.1 Paracoccaceae bacterium
GGACGACCGACATAGTGTTTCCAAAGATCCTCCATCTCGGCCCAGAAAGTCGGGTCGGTTTTGGCATGTTCATAGCGCTCCTCCAGATCAAGGATTAGCGGCATGAGCGTTTCGGATACAAACCGCCCGCCAAAATCACCAAAACGACCCTTCTCGTCAGGTCCGTTCATGAAGCTGTTGAAAAGATCGTCGGCCATGGGTGGCTCCTTTCATGTCAGCTCGCGTTTATATCCAATGTGGCTGGGGGTAAAGCCGAGCCGTTCATAGAAACGTGCTGTATCAGTGCGCGACTGATGCATGGTCAGCTGCATCAGCCGACACCCGGCGGCCCGCGCCCGCATTTCTGCATCTGCCAGCATCTCCGCGCCAATGCCGTGCCCGCGCAGATCGGCAGCAACGCGCACCGATTCAACCTGAGCACGCCGCGTGGCCCTCAAAGACAGGCCGGATATGAAGGTCAGCTGATAGGTGGCGATGACGCGCCCCTCCCGCACACCCACAATCAAGGTATTTCCGGCCTCGGCCAACATGCGATCAAAGGCCAAAAGATAGGGTTCAAGTTCCTGACCTTCGCGACTTGCGCCAAGGGCATCTTCTGTCAGAAGTGCCACCACCGCCGGGACATCATCGCGCCGGGCTTCGCGAAACAATGTCATAGGTCCGACGATCCTTTTGCCGCAGCGATGAAGGCGCGGATCAGAGCTGCGTCCTTGACGCCGGGGGCGGATTCCACACCCGATGAAACATCAACCTGACGCGTACCCGTCATCCGGATGGCTTCCGCGACGTTGGCAGCCGTTAATCCGCCCGCCAGCATCCAGGGGCAGGGCCAGTATTTCTTGGCCACCAGTCTCCAGTCAAAGGCAATCCCATTGCCACCCGGCAACAGCGCACCCTTCGGAGGCTTTGCGTCAATCATAAGCTGATCGGCGACCTTGCCGTAAATTTCCACACCTGCGAAGTCTGACGCATCTGCGACACCCAATACCTTCATCACCGGCAGGCCATAGCGCGCACGAATTTCGCTAACGCGTTCTGGGCTTTCGCTGCCGTGAAGCTGGAGCATATCGAACGGAGCCCCGCCGGTGATCGCGTCCAGTTCCTCGTCGGTCGCATTCACCGTCAGCGCCACCTTGGCGATGCCGGGGGGTACGTTTTCGGCAAGCCGCGCGGCGGTCGGAATATCCACATACCGGGGCGATTTCGGAAAAAAGTTAAATCCGAGATAGGTCGCGCCCGCTTCTACGGCTGCATCGACATGACCGGGTTCTTTCAGCCCGCAGATCTTCACACGAACGTTCATTTGCCTCTTTCTGGGATTGGGTTCCCCCATACCGGTTCTGGCCCGACAGCGTCAGGTCCCATTGTCGCAGCGGGCAGCCAGATGGCAGCGATTTCAGCGTGGGGAACTGTTGCCCTCTAGCAGCGCCAGAACCTCATCTTGAGGTGTGGCGTTTTCAGCCCGCAGGCGGCTCACTTCTTGCTTCAGCCGGCCTGCTTCACGACGATGTTGGCTGGCAGCGGCGCGAATCTTGGCCTCCCGCAACCACTCCCAGACAAAACCGATCCCCAACCCTGCCACAATCCCTGTAAAAATAACCAGGAAAAGAGGCACATCCATCGCCCAGCCAAAACCAAGGAAATTATCCATTTCCTCGGGCAAAAGCCGCAATGTGACAGGTGTGCGATTGGCAGAGGCGACTGCCAAAAGGGCAATGCCCAACACGGCAAGAAAGATCAGGCGTAATGTGCGCAGCATGGGTGCTGCTTACCCCCCATTGAGGCGGTCGCGCAAGAGCTTTCCCGTCTTGAAGAAGGGCACATGTTTTTCTTCGACCTTCACCGATTCACCCGTACGGGGGTTTCGTCCCGTTCGCGCATCTCGGCGTTTGACTGAAAATGCCCCGAAACCGCGCAGTTCGACACGGTCGCCGCGGGCCATTGCCTCGACAATCTCTTCAAAAATCGTGTTCACAATTCTTTCGACATCACGCTGGAAGAGATGCGGATTCTCCTCCGATATCTTCTGGATCAGTTCGGACCGGATCATTCAAACCCCCCTTGCGGTCTGTCTCTTACGACGGCAGCCGTTTTTTTATGTTCGCTGACTATAGGCGCAAACATCGTATCGACAAACAGGAAAGCCATTGGAAAGTCGGAGAATTTTGACGCATCTGAGGATTTGCACGCCGGTTTTTCGCAGGATTGCCGACACTGCAGTGCAGCATTGGCTGTCAGACGCCTTCGCCACTGCGGCAAATGGCCGGATATTCTACCAGCCGATTCGTTTTTTACGAAAACGGCCCCGCCCGATTGGGCGAGGCCGAAACATTGTCGAAAAGACCGTCTGCGATTACTTGTCGCCGCCCTTCAAGGCAGCGCCCAGGATATCACCCAGTGAGGCGCCCGAATCGGACGAGCCATACTGTTCCACGGCTTCTTTCTCTTCGGCGATTTCGCGCGCTTTGATCGACAGGCCCAGTTTGCGGGTCTTGCTGTCGACATTGGTCACACGGGCATCGACGTGATCACCAACCTGGAAACGCTCCGGGCGCTGATCGGCACGGTCGCGCGACAGATCGGAACGGCGGATGAAAGACTTCATGCCGTTATACTCGACCTCGATACCGCCATCCTCGATCGCGGTAACCGTCGTTGTGATGACCGAACCGCGCTTCACGCCGTCAACCGCATCGGAGAAGGTGTCTTCCCCGAGCGCCTTGATGGAAAGTGAAATACGCTCTTTCTCGACATCCACTTCGGTGACTGCGGCGTTGACCATGTCACCTTTGCGGTAGTTCTGAATAGCGTCTTCGCCGCGCTGGTCCCAGGAAAGGTCCGACAGGTGAACCATGCCGTCGATATCGTTGTCGAGGCCAATGAACAGACCGAATTCGGTAATGTTCTTGACTTCGCCTTCGATCTGCGTGCCAACCGGATGGGTTTCGGCGAAAACTTCCCAAGGATTGCGCATGGTCTGTTTCAGTCCGAGCGACACGCGACGCTTGGCGCTGTCGATTTCCAGAACCATGACGTCGACTTCCTGAGAGGTCGACACGATCTTGCCCGGATGCACGTTCTTCTTGGTCCAGGACATTTCCGAGACGTGGACAAGCCCCTCGACCCCGGCTTCCAGTTCCACGAACGCACCGTAATCGGTGATGTTCGTGACGCGGCCCTTGTGGACCGAGCCCAGCGCGAACTTCTCTTCGACGGCATCCCACGGATCCGACAGAAGCTGCTTCATGCCAAGGCTGATGCGGTGGGTTTCCTTGTTGATCTTGATCACCTGAACCTTGACGGTTTCGCCGATGTTCAGGATCTCATTCGGATGGTTGACCCGACGCCACGCCATGTCGGTGACATGGAGAAGGCCGTCAACACCGCCCAGATCGACGAACGCACCATATTCGGTGATGTTCTTGACCACGCCATCGACTTCCTGACCTTCTGTCAGATTGCCGATAACTTCGGCGCGCTGTTCAGCACGGCTTTCTTCCAGGATGGCGCGACGCGACACAACGATGTTGCCACGGCGGCGGTCCATTTTCAGGATCTGGAAGGGCTGCTTCATGCCCATCAGCGGACCAGCGTCACGCACCGGGCGGACATCAACCTGGCTGCCAGGCAAGAAGGCGACAGCACCGCCAAGATCGACGGTAAAGCCACCCTTGACGCGGCCAAAGATGGCGCCATCGACGCGCTCTTCGCTGGCATAGGCCTTTTCGAGCCGATCCCAGGCTTCTTCGCGGCGGGCTTTCTCGCGGCTGATCGAGGCTTCGCCCCGAACGTTCTCA
>JAOUMG010000349.1 GCA_029881635.1 Paracoccaceae bacterium
GGGCAGCTTGGCGGCCAGGGTCCTGGCAAAGGCGGCATCAGCAGGGTTCAACATGGCCCCGGTGAAACACGACAAACAGGTGTTGGGCAAGCCCCTTCAGTCAAGCGGGCGCGGCAGCAGCACAACGACGGTGGGCCGCGACGGCAATGAGGCCAGCGAAACCTCGATATCGCTCTCTGGCCGCAGGTCGATCTCGAAGGTGTCCTGCATACCCGCCAGAAACCGCTCCAACCCTTCCGAACCGAACCAGTGCATCGGCAGAACGATCGAGGCGCGCAGGCGTTTGAGCACCCGGATCATCGTCACCAGATCCAGCGTCATGCTGCCATCAACCGGTGCCATCACCACATCGAGCCGCCCAAGGGCCGCATATTGCGCTGGCGAGGGTTCCTGATGCAGATGCCCCAGATGGCCAATGCAAAGACCCGCCACCTCGAACACAAAGATCGAATTTCCGTCCGGCTCCACCCCGCCCCCGAAACGTCGGATATCGGTCGGGACATTGCGGATCAGCATCTCGCCCAGTTCAAGGTGATGGTCCGCCGGTTCGCCGGTATAGTCCCAGCCCTTCAGAACATGATCAATGCGGTCATCCGGGAATGCCGTCCAGTGGGATTCGTGGGCATGGTTCATCGTGACGACAGTCGGCACGATATCCGATGACCCCAGCCTGCCTGTATAATCGGTCGCTACCGACAGCCCGCCAGCGGTTTCGATGAAATAGGTGGAATGCCCCACATATGACAGCCGCACGGTATCTTGGGCCAATGGCGCGCCATATCCGGCCAGCCAGATGATGTCGGGGCCTGCCTCGGCGATGGCGATGCAATGGCTGGGTATGCGGGTCTGGGCGCTGGCACCGGCGGCAAGCGCACAAAGGCTGGCAGCAAGGATCAGGATGCGTAGGGTCAAAGCGGGCACCTCCGTCCCCAAGCGTAACCCATGCGCCGCCATTCCGCACAGAAATATCGACGCGTTCAGCAGATCACGCTTGCGTGATCACCCGGCATCGGTCCGGCCCCGCCGATCCGCCCGCAAATTGGCATAAAGCACATGGTTGCGCCAGCGGCCGTTGATCTGCAGGTAACTCTGCGCCACGCCTTCGTATTTGTATCCCGACTTTTCCAGCACCCCGCGCGATGCTGTATTTTCGGGCAGACAGGCGCTTTCGATGCGCGAAATATCCATCACGGTAAAGCAGTGATGAATGATCGCCCGCAGCGCCTCGGCCATGTATCCCTGCCTAGCATGCGGCGCACCGATCCAATAGCCAATGGTCGCGGCCTGCGCTGGTCCGCGACGGATATTGTCAACTGTCACAGCCCCCAACAGCACCTGATCATCGCGCCTGATCAGGAAAAGGGGTAGCGCCGTACCCCCCGAATGCGCATTCTGCGCCCAGTAAACCCGGTTGGCAAAGCCACGGCGTGTCAGATGATCTGATGACCAGATCGGTTCCCATTGCCCCAGAAAATCCCGGCTTCGTTCGCGCAGATCGACCCATTGGCGATAGTCAGAATGCTGGGGCAGGCGCAGCGTCATCCGCTCGGTCTCAATGCGGAATTTGCTGCGCCGCAATAGCATCAGGCCGCGAGCCTCTGACGCAGCGCGTCAAGATGCGGGGCATCGGCAACCGGCCCATACAGCGCCAGGGCCGTCGCCGTGGTTTCTGTCAGTTTTCCGGCAAAGTCACTGACCAGTCTGCGGTTGATCGCATCAATCTCGGCAACCGTTTCCGCCGTTTCGGGCACCCGCCCCCAGACGGCAATATAACGCGCCATGCGTTCGGCCCGTGCCGAAGGGCTTTCCAGCCCCATCAGCAGACCGGCTTTCATCTGCGCTTTGGCGCGGGCAACCTCGGCCTCGGTCATATCGCTGGCGGCACGTTTCAGCTCGTCCATGGTCAATTCGCACAATTCTCCGATCTCTTCGGCGGATGTACCTGCATAAACGGTAATCATGCCGGTATCATCATAGGATCCGGCCTGTGCATAGATCGAATAGCACAGCCCCCGCTCTTCACGGATTTTCTGGAACAATCGTGATGACATGCCGCCGCCCAACGCAGTGGCATATACCTGCGATGTGTAAAATTCCGGATCGCGGATGGAGGGGCCCTGACACCCCATGGAGACATGAACCTGCTCCAGATCCTTGACCTCGCGCCGTTCGCTGCCCTGCCACGCCGCGGGTTGCAAAAACGGCGAGCCGACCGCACGCAGTGACCCAAAGACACGTTCCGCCTCTTTCACGATCGCATCGTGATCCACCGCACCGGCTGCCGACAGGATCATCTGGTCTGGCCCGTAATGCTCGCCCACGAACCCGGTCAGATCTTCACGGTTGAAAGCCGTGACCCGTTCTGCGGGCCCCAGGATCGTGCGCCCCAGCGCCTGATCGGGAAAGGCCGCTTCCTGCAGCCAGTCAAAGATGATGTCATCGGGCGTATCCAGCGCCTGGCCGATCTCTTGCAAGATCACATGACGTTCGACCTCGATCTCTTTGGGGTCGAACACCGGGTTAAGCACGATATCCGAAATCACATCCAGCGCCAGCGCCACGTCGGCTTCCAGAACCCTGGCGTAATAGGCGGTCATCTCGCGGCTGGTATAGGCATTGATATACCCACCGACATCTTCGATCGCTTCGGCGATCTGCAAGGCGCAGCGGCGCTTCGTACCCTTGAAAGCCATATGCTCCAGAAAATGCGCGACCCCGTTTTGTTCGGGCCGCTCATGCCGCCCGCCCGCCGTGATCCAGATCCCGAGCGAGGCCGAGGCAAGGCCCGGCATGGTTTCGGTCACAATCCGTAAACCGTTGGTCAATGTGGTCAGCTCGGTCTTCAATGCGTGCGCCTTTCTTGGATAACGGCCTGCAATGCCGCCAGATCGTTGGCCACACGCGTGACCCTTTCGGGCCGCTCAAACAGATCGGCCATGCGGGGCGGCAGGGGTGGTCGCCTGCCGCTCGCTGCTGCGACCGCATCGGGGAACTTGGCCGGATGGGCCGTGGCCAGTGTGATCATCGGCGTGGCGCCCAGATGATCGCGCGCCACTTTCACCGCAACCGCCGAATGCGGGCAAAGCAATTCACCGCTGGCCTCCAGCTCCGCCGCGATCATGCCCGACGTTTCCTCTTCCGACACCCGGCCCGTGTCAAAGGTCGCGCGCAATCCCTCAAGCGCCCCCTGACTGACCCCAAACCCGCCATTGGCCTTCATCTCTTCCATCAGCTGCGCCACTGCACCGCCATCGCGCCCATAAGCCTCAAAGAGCGCGCGTTCGAAATTCGATGATATCTGGATATCCATCGACGGGCTGATCGACGGCTTGACCCCGTCCATCTGGTACCGCCCCGTTGTCAGGCAGCGGTGCAGGATATCGTTCTGGTTGGTGGCGATCACCAGCCGGTCAATCGGCAGGCCCATCCGCTTGGCAATATAGCCGGCAAAGATGTCGCCGAAATTCCCGGTGGGAACGGTAAAACTTACCTTGCGGTGCGGCGCACCAAGACTGACCGCCGAGGTGAAGTAGTAAACCACCTGCGCCAGCACCCGCGCCCAGTTGATCGAATTGACACCTGCAAGGCCGACACCGTCACGGAAGGCAAAATCGTTGAACATATCCTTCAGCCGGTTCTGGCAATCGTCGAAATCGCCATCGACAGCCAGCGCATGAACATTCGCCTCTGTCGGCGTCGTCATCTGGCGTCGCTGAACCTCGGACACGCGGCCATGCGGGTAAAGGATGAAAACATCGACATTCGACAATCCGCGAAACGCCTCGATC
>JAOUMG010000350.1 GCA_029881635.1 Paracoccaceae bacterium
ATTGCACGCGGACTGCGCAGACACTCCTGTAATTCCTTCTTCAAAACCCCACGGGTTTGAACATAGAGGCTGCGATAGATCGTTTCGTGGGACACGCGGTGTTGCTCTTCGCTTGGATGCTTGCGCCAACCAGCGATCTGCTGGGGTGACCACTTCCGGCGCAGCTTGCGCGCAATCAATTGGCACAAGGGATCGTTGAACGAGAGCTTACACGATTTAGGCCGCTCTGCGCAGTCCCATGCGCGCTGATCTGAACGCGCCGCGCGATAGGCCTGGCGTCCTCCGTTCCTTCGAACCTCGCGGCTGATTGTTGAGGGCGACCGGTTCAGTTTTCGCGCGAGGGATCGAAACGACTGCTTTAGGACCAACCCACGGGATATCTCCTCCCGCTCTATCAAACTCAAAGCATATCGCGACCGCTTACGGTCAGGTGGCCGGATCCCACCAAACTGCGCCAAATGGGGAAAGATCGAAGACGAAGCCCGATTGAAGTGACGCCCAATCGAACTCATAGACTCACCGCATCGCCACCGATCCCACATCTCGGACTTCTGTTTGTCCGTGTAAAACGTCCGCGTAAGATACTTCATGATAAACACTCCATCTTCTTCAAAAGATTAAAGTGTTGCGACCACCCATTGAAACCACACCCGCAAAGCAGACATCCGAACCCAACCTTGGTGGCTTCGCAGTTGACGACCATACTCGCAGCGCCTAACTGACAGGGTGCGCGGATGGCTGGATGACCGCGGGTCCGGGCTTGCTCCGGGGCCGAGGAAAGTCCGGACTCCATGAAAGAACGGTGCCGGGTAATGCCCGGCCGGGGTAACCCGAGGGAAAGCGCCACAGAAAAGAAACCGCCCGGTCTTCGGACCGGGTAAGGGTGAAACGGTGGGGTAAGAGCCCACCGCGGACTTGGCAACAAGGACGGCACGGCAAGCCCCACCGGGAGCAACGCCAAATAGGGACCTCGCGCGGGGTTGGTCCGCAAGGATACCGCCCGCAGGGTGATTTCAGCCCGAGAGGTCCGGGTTGGCAGCTAGAACCCTCCGGTAACGGCGGGTCGAGAGGAATGGTCATCCAGCCCCGGATCACGGTCCGGGGTGGACAGAATCCGGCTTACAGGCCATCCGCGCATATTGGCCGAGTTTGGGGATTGCATGTCACCGCGATCCAAACCAGGGTTCGACGGAAATCGGGCAGGGGGGACGGCAGATGTGGCAGGGCAGCCTTTTGGCCATTCATACCGCGCCTGAGTTGCGTGTGCTGATGACTGCCCATCAAACGGCGAATTTGCGGGCAGGTATCGGCATCGAGGGCGATCGCTATGCCTTGGGTACGGGCAAGTACTCGGCCTTTCCGGATATTCGCGACGTGACCCTGATCGAGATTGAGACGATCGAGGCGTTGAAGCGGGATCATGACGCCGACCTGCCGCTGCATGAGCATCGTCGGAACCTGACAACCCGGGGGGTGCCACTCAATCATCTGGTCGGAAAGCGGTTCTGGGTTGGGCCAGTCCTGCTGGAGGGTGGCCGCCTCAACCTCCCATGCCGCTATCTGGATATGGTGACGGGCCGGGCGGTGTTTGAATTGCTGACCCATCGATCCGGGTTGAATTGCCGGATCGTGACGGGCGGGGAAATTTCCCTGGGCGATACTATCCGCCCGGAATAGCATGCATGTGCCTGCATATGGCGGGATTTCCCGCCTTTGGGCGAAATCGCCGTTGACTCGGCCCCTTGTATAGGTAAAAGGCAGGCTTCATACGAATTTCACGGGCAGGTTGCTGTCTGACGCAGGAGAATACCAATGGCGAAGCCGACGACGATCAAGATCCGTCTGAACTCGACGGCGGGCACCGGGCACTTCTATGTGACCAAAAAGAATGCCCGTACCATGACTGAAAAAATGGTGGTCAACAAATACGACCCGGTTCTGCGCAAGCATGTCGAATACAAGGAAGGCAAGATCAAGTAAGATCTTTGCTGATGACGTTTCGAAAGGCCGCGCTTTTGCGCGGCTTTTTTTGTGGCGGTGACTGGTTGGTATTTGAACTTGCGCGCTAGAGGCTAGGCCGAGGTTTCAGATTCCCGAGTAAGGGGAAGTTGCGTACGCACCCTTCCGGGTGGCTGCGGGAAGGAAAAGGACGAAGTTTCTGAAACGGAGGACGCCGGCAATTCCGGTGTTAGCCAATAGAAAAGGGCCGGTCTTGCGACCGGCCCTTATGTGTCATTCGGCCAACTGCAATTATTCGCGGTTACCCAGGAATTGCAGCAGGAACATGAACATGTTGATGAAGTCGAGATAGAGGTTCAGCGCCCCCATGATCGCCGACTTGCCCAACCATTCCGCATCGCCATGCTGGGCATGGGCGATATAATCGGTCTTGATACGCTGGGTGTCATACGCCGTTAGGCCTGCAAAGATCAGCACACCGATAGCCGAGATCGCCAACTGAACCACACCCGATCCGAGGAAGATGTTGACGATTGATGCGACCAGCAAGCCGATCACGCCCATGATCAGGAACGAACCCCAGCCCGAGATATCTTTCTTCGTGGTGTAGCCCCAAAGGCTAAGACCCGCGAAGGCGATGGCGGTGACGAGGAAGGTCTGAACGATCGACATGCCAGTAAAAACCAGGAATATCGAACTGATCGACACACCCATGGTCGCAGCGAAAGTGTAGAACACCAATTGCGCCGTGGCGGCCGACATACGGTTGATCATTGCGCCAAAGCCAAAGACAAAGGCCAGTGGGGCGAACATGATAACCCATTTCAGCGGTGACGCATAAATCATCGCACCGAATTGGGTCAGAAATTTACCACTGCCGATTTGCCCCACGGCAGCAGCCGGGTCCGTTGTGACGGCCAGTCCGGCAATTGCCCATGCCGCAAGCGCTGTAATCAGCATGCCCACGGACATTGTGCCGTAGACCTTATTCATATGGGCGCGAAGCCCTTCGTCGATTGCAACCGTGCGGGCGCCTATGTGGCCAGCATCGATCGGTCTGTAGTCAGCCATTCAAGCCTCCTGATAATGTCCTGTAGCGAGCGCCCGAACGGACACTCGCCCTCAGGATGGAATATCGGTAAAGCTTACTGGTTTTTCAAGCGTTTCCGCAGATAATCGTCGCATTAGTTCCTGCGCCAGCCTTTTGGCACGTCCCAAAGCGGGCGTTGAGCCTCATAAAGTGCCGTTTCCCGGTCAATTCCCATATCGTCCAGCAAACGGTCACTCAGGTGGGGAAGCTTGCGGCGCTGCCGCGCGACCGCAAACATCCGCAGAAGTGACGCAACAAATCCAGTGCGATGGCGTGGTTTGGGACTCGTGATGCATTGTTCCATGGTGATACCTCTCGAAAATTGATGTATCGGCAACCTCATATGAAGTTCCTTGATTAAACTGCCAGATTGTGATTGATTATGAAAATGAATGATTGTTGACTGATACATCACGAGGTTTGATATGCCTAGAAATCTTGACCTGACGGCGCTCCGCTCTTTCGTGACGGTTGCAGATACAGGCGGTGTGACGCGGGCGGCAGGGCTATTAAATCTGACGCAATCGGCGGTGTCGATGCAGTTGAAGCGGCTGGAAGAAGGGTTGGGTCAAAGTTTCTTTTCGCGTGCGTCGCGCAAGCTGACGTTGACGGCAGAAGGTGAACAGCTGTTGGGCTATGCGCGCCGGATGCTGACCCTGAATGATGAGGCCCTGTCGCGGCTGACGGATGGCGCATTTGAGGGCGAGTTGCGCCTGGGTGTTCCG
>JAOUMG010000351.1 GCA_029881635.1 Paracoccaceae bacterium
AGACCCTTTGGGCGTTCTGCAAGAACGATACGGCGATTGGTATTCGATGTTTGTGGCAAGGTAAGCTCCGTCAGTCAGTTTTACCAAGCTTAACGCAGGGGGCAGACCTTAGACAGCTTCATTCGGCTTCCACCAAGCTAGGTATCGTGGCTAAGCAGCCAGCCAGTGACGATCTCATGCAGCCTTTCGCCGCTGAAGCTTGGGAAATGGCCGCCGTGAACCACACGAACCGGCAATTCAAGCAACCGGCGCATCGAGGCGATATAGTCGTCGATGTCCGAGTGATAGGTATCTTCGATCAGGGGGCCGTCATAGACGATATCACCTGAAAAAAGCAGCCCCGTTGCCGCCTCCCAAAGAGCGATGCCACCGGGCGAGTGGCCCGGCGTGTGCACCACCTCGAACTGGCGACCACCTGCGTCGATTATGTCCCCGTCATCCAATAGCCGCGTGGCGGGTGCTGGCGTTACCTCGTATCGGTCCGATTGATAGGGCGCGGGTGGAAGCCGGTCGAAAATCTCGTCCGTCACATAGGGATCGGCCAATGTGGCAGCACGGGTCGGGGCAGCCAAAAGTGCAGCCTCGGCCCGGTGAACCGCCCGATTCTCGAACTCGTGATGGCAACCGATATGGTCGAAATGGGTATGGCTCGCCACAGCCAAGAGCGGGCGTTCCGTGACCAGCGGAACCCAGCTGCGCAGGCTGACCACCCCCATGCCGCTGTCGATCAGCATATCAGACTCAGGCCCACGAATATGCCAGCAGTTGCAGCGATAAAATTCCTGGATGAAAGGTTCCGAGATCAGCGTGACCCCATCGCCCTTGGTTTCCGTCCGGTACCAGTCCTGCGGTTTGGCGCGCTGCATCCTAATTCTCCTGCGGGAACACGCTGATACTGTCAGGATCAGCCCAAAGTGTCATCACCTCGCCCTGATCAGGGACCCGCCCTGGCGGCAGATGTGCAACCAGAACAAAGTCAGGCTCGGCGTCCGGGCTGAAATGCGCCCTGACATGGGTGCCAAAAAATGCCGCATCGCGAACCCGGGCCGGGCCGATGGAAAATCCGGCTTGCGTGGTTCGAATGGCCTCGGGCCGAAGGCACAAGATCAGGCTACTCGCCTCCGGCGAAGCTAGGTTGACCGACCCAAAGGGCGTTTCCAGCCCGCTGTCGCCCCGCCTTGCCGGAATGCGGTTCATCTCGCCCATAAAGCCTGCGGTAAACAGACTTGCCGGTTTTTGATAGATGCGGGCAGGCGGGCCCGCATCCTCGATCCTGCCAGCGTTCATCACCACGATGCGGTCTGCAATGGCCATCGCTTCTTCCTGATCATGCGTAACATGCACAAAGGTCGTGCCAATCCGGCGCTGGATCGATTTCAGTTCGTCCTGCATCGCACGCCGCAGCTTCAGATCCAGCGCGCCCAGTGGTTCATCCAACAACAACACGTCGGGATCGACGGCCAATGCGCGGGCCAGCGCCACGCGCTGCCGCTGACCGCCCGAAAGCTCATGGGGCCGCTTCGCCCCGCCGCCTTCCAACCCGACCAGCGCCAGCATCTCATCCGCACGCCGGTGCCGGTCCCTACGGTTGGCACCAGCCATCCGCAGCCCGAAGGCCACGTTGTCGCGCAGCGTCATATGCGGGAAAAGGGCATAGTCCTGAAACACCGTCGTTGTGGGTCGCCGCGCAGGCGGCACGCGGGTCGTATCCTTACCGCCGATCAGTACGGCACCCTCGCTCGGTTCGATAAACCCACCCATGATTGACAAAAGCGTGGTCTTGCCACAGCCCGATGGCCCCAGAAGGGTGATATACTCCCCGGCTGCAATTTCGAGGTTGATGTCCTTCAGCGCCTGAAAATTGCCAAAGAAGTGGTTCAGGCCCCTAAGCTGCACAGGCGCGGTCATTGGCGTTTCCTAAAGACAAGAAGTTCAAGCGCAACCACGCCAGCGACAGAGATCAAAAACACAAGGCTGCCGATGGCATTCAGTTTGGGCGAGAGGCCTGACCGAAGCAGGCTCCAGATCTCGACCGGCAAAGTCACATCGAAACGGCTAAGCAGAAAGGCGATGATGAATTCGTCCCAGCTGAAAGTGACCGACAGGAAAAAGGCCGCAAGTATCGCCGGGGCCAGCATCGGAACCGTTACCAGCAACACCACCTGCGCTTCGTTCGCGCCGAGATCGCGGGCGGCGCGTTCCGCATTCTGCTGCTGCGCACCCATCGTTGCGTAAATGATCGCGAAACAAAGCGGCAGGTTGATGACAACATGGCCGATGCCAACAGTCCAGAGCGACAATCCAGCCCCCGCCCTCTGCAACACGATTAGCAGGCCAAGCCCGACGATCAGGTAGCTGACGGTCATTGGTGCGATCAGAACCGCCCGCATCAGGGTCGACCCCGGCAGGTGATGCCGCGCCAGCCCGTAAGCGGCACAAAACCCGAGCGCTACCGAAACGGCGCCCGAAAACAAGGCGACAACCAGCGAGTTCAGCAAAGCACCCATCAGGTCGCTGTCGCCGATGACATCGGCGTACCAGCGCAGGCTCGGCCCTTCAAAAGGCGGCACCGGCAGGCCACCGCTCTGGAATGAGAACAAGACCAGCGCGGCCACCGGCAAATAGATAAAGCCGAAGGCGGCCACCAGATATGCCCAAGACAATGACCGCATCAGATGCGGTCCAGCTTCAGCCAGCGGGCAAAACCCAGATAGGCCAGAGTCACGATCCCCATCAGGATGATTGCCAGTGCCGAAGCCAGCGGAAAGTCCGCCCGCCGCCCGAGTTGCAGCATGATCACCTGCGGTACGGTCAGTTCATTATTCCCGCCCAGGATGTGTGGTGTCATATAGTCGCCGATGCAAAGGACAAAGGTCAGAAAAGCCCCGGTCATGATGCCCGGCAGCGTCAGCGGCAGAATGACATGCCAAAAGGTTTGGAAGGTCGACGCCCCCAGATCCATCGCCGCGCGGCGGTAGTTCGGCGAAAGCTGCACGAGATTGGCATAGATCGTCAGCGTCAGCAGCATGACAAAGAAATGAACAAAGCCGGTAACAGTGGCAAAGCGGGTCGAGGCCAGAGTAACGGGTTCGCCGGTCAGCCCCAACCCCATCAGAACATCGTTGACAATGCCTTCGCGCGACAAAACCAGCAGCCAGGAATAGGACCGCACGACATAAGAGGTCCAGAATGGCAGCACCGCCAGCAACAACGCCAGCCTTTGCCATTTCGGGGGAATTCGAAAGGCAATGATCCAGGCCAGCGGATAGGCCAGAAGCACTGAAACGATGGTGACGGTCAACGTGATTTCAAGCGACACAAAAATCGACCTGACAAGATAGGCCTTTTCGGACAGCTCTATGTAATTGGCAAAGGATGGGGTCCAGACCAGCGTGCGCCCGTCAAGCGAGGCAAGGCTCATCGCGCCCATAACGACGAAGGGAACCACAAAGAAGGCCAGCGTCCAGACAAGGGCCGGGGCGACAAAGCCCCAGCCCCTGACCTGTTCGCGCGTCAGGTTCACTGCTGCTGCATTTCCAGCCACAGATCCTGCATTTCCACGTCCAGATCGGCGTCCGGTGCCGGGTAAAGCTGCGTGCGGGCCAGATAATCCGCCTGACTATCCCAGCGCAGGATCGCCTTTTGATCGTCGCTCAGCACATCGCCGGCTTTGGCATTTGCGGGCATACCCCAGAAGCACGAAGAGGTTGCCAGACGCGCCTGACCTTCGGGCGATACGATGTATTTGACGAATTCGAGCGCCATGTCC
>JAOUMG010000352.1 GCA_029881635.1 Paracoccaceae bacterium
GGCTGACCATGCCCGCGCGGGCCGGCCCGCTGAAATCTGGGCCAAGATGAATTCCGTCATCGACCCGGATATCATCGATGCGATGTATGCGGCCAGCCAGGCCGGCGTAAAGATCAACCTTGTCATCCGTGGCATCTGCGGGCTGCGCCCCGGCATCAAGGGGCTGAGCGAGAACATTCGGGTAAAATCCATTGTCGGGCGGTTTCTGGAACATAGCCGGATCGTTTGCTTTGCCAACGGGCATGGGCTGCCGGCAAAGAAAGCCAGGGTTTTCATCTCGTCTGCTGACTGGATGATCCGCAACTTCCTGCACCGTGTGGAAACCTTGGTC
This sequence comes from Paracoccaceae bacterium, assembly GCA_029881635.1. Lineage (GTDB taxonomy): Bacteria > Pseudomonadota > Alphaproteobacteria > Rhodobacterales > Rhodobacteraceae > Albidovulum. The sequence continues at coordinate 332 of JAOUMG010000352.1, forward strand.
GAGATCAAGAACGATACCGTCAAGGCGCAGATTGTCAGCCAGATCATGGCAGCCAATCTGGCGGATGAGGCACAAAGCTGGGTTCTGCAACCCGATGGGCGCTATCTGCGCGACCTGCCCGAGGGCCGTGACGATCTGTTCAGCTGCCACCGTTTCTTCATGGAAAACCCGTCACTGTCCGGGCGTGGATCGGCAGGGGCGAAAGATGTTCCGAAGCTTGCCCACTCAACGGATTAAGCGCTAGACAATGGACGGCGAGTCGAACACCAGCACATCCGGGGGGATGCAAGCCATGGACGCAACCACCGATGAGGGTGCCGACGACTGGGGGCCATTCAATCGCCCGCTTTTCGATGACCCCGGCGCACGTGCCCTTAGCCGCGTTGGCGTAGTCGATGTCGGTTCAAACTCTGTCCGCTTGGTGGTCTTTGACGGGGCGGCACGCAGCCCCGCCTATTTTTACAACGAAAAAGTGCTGGCCGGTCTGGGTCAGGGCCTGGTGCAGTCTGGCCGGTTGAACCCCGAAGGCAAGGTGCGCGCCTTGGCCGCGCTGGAACGTTTTGCGGCGCTCGCAAAGGGAATGGATCTGCCGCCGTTAAGCTGTGTGGCTACTGCCGCCGTACGCGACGCCGAGGACGGGCCCGAATTCCGTGCCGAGGCCGAGGCCAGAACCGGACTCAAACTATGGGTCATTGACGGGCTGGAGGAGGCACGCCTGTCAGCGCAGGGTGTGCTGCTTGGCTGGCCCGAGGCCGAGGGTCTGGTCTGCGATATCGGTGGCAACTCGATGGAGCTCGCAGAAGTGACCGGGGGCGAAGTCGGGCGCCGTGTAAGTTCACCCTTGGGGCCGTTTCGGCTCCAGCAGGTCGCTGACGGTTCGAAAGGCGTGAACAGCTACATTCGCAAGGTGGTGAAGGGGCTGGCCAACGAGGTAGGCACCAACCATGACCGCATCTATCTGGTCGGCGGATCATGGCGGGCCATCGCGCGGCTCGATATGGAGCGGCGCAAATATCCGATGACAGTCCTGCACGAATACAGGATGGAGCCGGAAGAGCTGCTGAAAACCATCGAGTGGATCGCTAAAAACGACCTGATGACACTGCGCGCCCGCACCGGGACATCGGCGGCGCGGATGGAACTGGTCCCCTTGGCAACCCGGGTCCTGCGTCAGCTTATCCGCACTTTCAAACCCAAGGAAATCGACATTTCGTCTTATGGCATCCGTGAAGGGCTGCTATATGAACAGATGCCGAAAAAGCTGCGCGGTCGTGACCCGCTGATCGAGGCCTGCCGTTTTGCGGAAAAGACCGCCGCACGGATGCCCGGCTTTGGCAAAAAACTGAATGATTTCCTGCGCCCGGTTTTTGTTTCGGCATCACCGGAACGCAAACGCCTGATCAAGGCGGCGTGTTTGCTGCATGACACTACCTGGCGGGCGCATCCGGATTACCGGGCCGAGGCTTGTTTTGACAACGTCACCCGCGCCAATCTGGGGGGGCTGAGCCATGGAGAGCGGGTATTTCTGGGCCTGGCACTGCTGCACCGCTACAAAAACTCGCGCGCCGGGTCGCGGCTGGAGCCGGTTTTCGCCCTGCTGACGGATGAGCAGATTCAGGATGCCGAAATCCTGGGCAAGGCCATGCGTTTCGGGGCAATGTTCGCGGTCAAATCACCCGAGGAAGCCGGCTCTCTGGTCTGGTTGGAAGAAAAAAGGGAACTGGAACTGTTGCTGAACCCCAATGCCAAGGCGCTGTTTGGTGAAGTGGCGCAGGCTCGGTTCAAATCCTTGACTGATGCGATGGGGGCCACCGCCAAAGTCACGCTGTCAGAAATCTAGGTGGATCGGACCCCTCCGGGCATGACACCGCCGCGTCGCCCTGTTCAGATATCAACTTCACCATCCGGGGTTGGCTCTGCCAGTTCCTGCGGGGTTTTCCGGCGCATGATAATGTCGCCATTGGGCAATTTTACTGGTGGATGATAGTTACGGATATCGCCGATCTGATTGGCCAGATCGCGCATCATCGGCACCATACCCTCCATGGCATCGCCAAATTCCGATTGCAGTTCTTTCAGCGCCGGTTCCATTTCGTCCAGCATCGACCGCATGATGATCTTGGCGCCTTCTTCCAGCAGGCTGAAACCTTCGTCGACAGTTCCTTCTTCGGTCTGCGCAAGCGCGGGCGAGACGGTCAGACAGAATGTGCAAAGGATCACCAGCAGGATTTTCATGCCCTTAATATAGGGCAATCCACGTTGAAATAACAGGGCAGCCTTACATAGGCAGATCAATACTGACCGGAAAATGATCGGACGCGGTCAGCAACGCATCCCGCAGTTCCGGCACCCGGTAGCAGGCCGCATCGTCGAAGGGGTGCCATATCCGCCAGACCGGCTCTTTCGCCCGCAAATCCGGCGAAACCATCATATAATCCAAGAGCGCTGAAAAATAGCGGTCCTCATCGGGGCGGTAGAACCGGGCGCTGACAGGGGCCGCGGACAGCTTTTTGGAGATGGCCATACGCGCATGCGGATCAAAGAGCCGCGTTGGATGGGGTTCATCCCAACCCAGAACGATTTCAACGCCGGATCGGCCGAACAGCTTTTCATATTCATCAAGTCCCGGACCATCGTTGAAATCGCCCATCACGATCAGGCTGTCGCCCGCGGCCAGATGTTCCAGCACTCTCTGGCGCAACCAGATCGACTGCGCGAGCTGCTTTCGACGGTTCTCGATGGCGAGCCGTTTTATCCGGGCAGCGCCGTTGACGCCGTGCGGAGCCTTTGACTTGATGTGAACCCCGATCATGCGGAAATCGGTACCGCTGGCGCTGCGGGCGGAAACCTCGAGCGGTGGTTTGGAAAAGGTCACCAGATCGGGCTTGGCATCGATATCGAGATCAATCTCGTAACTGCCGTCAAAGCGCGGTGACGCGCCCCCGTCTTGCGGTTGCCCGGGCGTGCCTTTCGGATCATGCCTGACCGTCATCGCATCAGGATCATAAAGCAGGGCGATTTCCTGCTGTGTGTCATTTTCATAGCCGATAAGTGCCTTGTGCGTACGCAATTGATAGCGCGCGGCAAAACCTTCCAGCATCGGCACAGTCTTGTGGCGGCGATTGCTGTCGGGTGCTTCGATGATCATCACGGCATCCGCATCAAGTGCGGTAAACACGATACCAAGGGCAGTCAGCTGATCGGCCCGTGTCACCTGATACCGGGCTGACCACCCGTCATCCTCCAAAAGCTTGCCCCGACGATCGAACAGATTTGTGAACCATTCGACATTGTAGGTGGCGATGCGCATCTTCGGATTCCCCCAGGAGGCATTTCAGTTTTGGCTATGGCCGCCCAAATTCAGGCAGCCCGCTTCGCGCTGATCTCTTCCCAAGCGCGGTTAATCGCGATCA
>JAOUMG010000353.1 GCA_029881635.1 Paracoccaceae bacterium
CAGCGCAAGAGATGTGCGCGGAAATGGTTGCACACGATCAAATTGAAGCCCGCCGCCACGCACTTTTGCGCGATAATGGGCTGGATATGCCTATCCCGCAGGAAGGCAATTAGGGTTCGGGATTGCCAGCAGGCAAGCACTTTTAAGTGAGCTTGAAGATAGTTGAAAATTCCCTCACAGATGCAAGGGAACAATGGTTATTATAAGGAGCAGAACATGCGGTTTGGCGTCATTGGTGGCGGCGGGAAAGTTGGCCAGTTGCGGGTCCAAACGATACATGAAAATGTCGACACACAGTTGGTAGCCATTCTCGACCTATCAGAGGATTCAGCGCGCGCCGTTGCGGGTGACGCAGAAGTCTTTACAGATCTAGACCAATTTCTGTCCGTCGAAATGGACGCCGTTATTATTTCCACTCCACCGCATTTTCATGAAGAAGCTTGCCTCAAAGCGCTGGCTGCTGGTTGTCACGTGCTGGTCGAAAAGCCATTTTCCAGTTCCGCCGAGAGTTGCCGTCGCATGATAGACGCTGGCCAGAAAGCCAATCGCCATGTCGCTGTTGGCTTCAACATGCGTTACTATCCCGCCTTCGCTTATGTCAAAGACGCAGTCACCAGTGGCAAAATCGGACAATTGACGCATGTACGCGCCTTCGGCGGGCATGAAGGTACTGTTCATTTTACGCATGACTGGGAGTATCGTGTACCTATGACAGGCGGCGGTGCAACTTGGGATATCGGCATCCATGTCACCGACATAGTACGGCACATCCTGGGCGAAGTGACATCCGTCTATGGTGTTTCCAGCGAAACTGTGTGGAACCTTGAAGGGTCAGAAGACAACGCCATTGCTATTTTCCGTAACCCCGAGGGTATTGCCGCGACCTATCAGGCCACTTGGGGCGATTGGCGCGGCTATCAATTCGTGATCGAAGCCCACGGCACGCACGGCATGGTTCGCGGATCCTATGCACCGATGCGCAATCTTTTAATTACCATGCCAGAACCTGGCGGAAAACAAACCGTGACCAAGGTCAACTATTTTGGCATCGAAGTCCGGGAAAAGCTGAAGTCATGGAAAACGACTTGCACGATTTCCTTCGCCGAAGAGTTGTGCGATTTCCTGAAAGTATGCGGCGGCGGCACCTCTGTGCGGTCCGCAGATGCCAATGCTGGTCTTCGCTCAATCGAGATAGCAGACGCGATAAAGCAAAGCTCACTGACCAACAAAGCTGTTGAATTGCCGATTCTGCACCCGGTCCGGGCATAGGCATACACGCGTTAGCACTGCGCTTTCGCCCGGATCAGGTCGCAAATTTTGTCGATCTGCTGCTCGCTCAATGCGGTAAAGGTCGGCAAGTTCAATCCGGTGGCACTAAGTCTTTCTGACACAGGTAGCGGTGTACCCTGCTTAGCGGCAAGTTTGCGGTAAGGTATCTGTTGATGCAATCCTATAAACAACGGGCGAGTCTCGACCTCGTTCTTGTGCAGGTAGATTGCCAGATCGTCGCGGGTTGCTCCAAATTGAGCCTTATCCACGGTCAGGCAAAACAGCCACGGCGTACGCTGCGCCCAATGAGCGACAGGCTGAAAACCAATTCCCGGAATTCCTGACAGCCGTTCCTCGTAAGCTGAAAATATTGCGTTTCGACGGCTGATCATCTCGTCAGCTCTTTCCAGCTGCGCACAAAGCAATGCGGCCGCTACATTTGTGAGCCGGTAGTTATAGCCGATAATCGGATGCGCATACCGGCCCTGGCTGATATCTACCCCTTGCCCGCGCAAAGACCGCGCATGATCCAACAGGCTTGAATCATTGAACGTCACGGCGCCGCCTTCGCCGCTTGTCAGGACCTTGTTTCCGAAAAATGAGAATGTCGCTATATCAGACATTGAGCCCACTGTACGGCCCTTATACTTGGCAAAATGTGCCTCGGCGGCGTCTTCAACGACCCAAAGTCCATGCTGTTTGGCGACCGCATTAATCGCGTCCATGTCAGCAGGATGGCCATAAATGTGGACCGGTATGATACCGGTGGTTCTGTTCGTGATAGCCGCAGCCAATTTCGTCGGATCGATACACCAAGTGTTCGGATCGACATCGACGAAAACCGGCACTGCCCCCATGTACCGCACGGCATTGGCCGTGGCGATATATGTTAGCGCGGGCATCAGAACCTCGTCGCCTGCCTGGACATTCAGCGCCAAGAGAGCCAGGTGCAAGGCGACGGTTCCATTGGCTGCAGACAGACAGTGTTGTGTCTCACATCGCGCAGCAAACTCAGCTTCAAAGCGCTCCAGAAATGCGCCTGACGAAGACACCCATGTTGAGCGAACCGCATCGGTCACATAACGCTCTTCGTTACCGCTCAGATCTGGAATTGCGACAGGGATCATAAGGTCTCTCCGAATTTTTTTGGTGCAAAAGTGTTTGGAGGTTTGCTACCTGATTTGTTAGCATTTGCTGCAATAAAGCGTAAGCGGTATCAGGCCTGCTTGTAAAAGTTCCAGTGCATGAGCGCATTGATGCGGGCGCTTGGATATCCTGCCGCTCGGCGTCAACCTTGCCTGAACTTGCCGCCAGATCAAGTGTTTTGCGCCCCCATCCTCACCTGCCGTCGTCGGAGCGTTCGAACGTGGGCGGATCAGACCGCGATGTCTGACGTCAGCACCACTTTGAACAGTACAAGTCGGAGTGGCTATTAGCAGACGTTGGCGGGGCAAGTAACACCGAGGCCTATTTGCCCCGCAGCACCGGCTTCGACATGTATCCGAGGGTTTCTCCGGCAACCCACGCCGAATAAAGCGCTAGGGTAAAGGGCGTCGCAAAAAGGAAGCGGATGGCGTTGGTGCGCATAGCCAGGCGTGCCAGGCGAAGTACAAGAAATGGCGGAAGGAGTGGGGCCAGTAATATACGACTAATACGGCTTTTGTCGTCATTTTCAGCGATCCGATCCTTCGCATAATGGAGCCCAAGGTCAAAGCGCACAGCAAGCAGATGTCCAAGGCGATAGGTTTCGTTGTGATCGACTCTGATAGTAGGCTCGAAACGTAAATTCACTTCTCCTTCAGACAGTAGACGGGTGTGAATGACATGCTCCCAAGCACCTTCGGCTGCCCAGGAGCTGGCGCGTTTGCTCACCCTAGGCCCGTACATTACGTTGGAACCAGTTAATGCAGTGACCCGCTCGTCAGGCTTTCGGCTAGGCACAAAGGTTCCATAGTCGGTCAAATAGGCTGCATGACTTACCAGGTCGATTTTGACATTGCCTACCGAACCGCCGATGACGTCCCTGCCGGGGCGTGCGTGTTGCAGCAATTTCTTGATCCAGTCCGCGTTGGGAAGAAAAATGTCTTCCGTGACCGCGATCCAGCCTGCTCCTGCAGCACCCATGGCTGCACCGCGCAACTGCGGTATTTCAGGAACCCCTTCCACTTTGATCAATGTGGCCCATGGCCGATTGCGGACAAGGTCTGAGACATCTGCGGCCCGAGCCGGGCGGGCAATGAACACTGGCACTGAAGTGTCAACATTGGCCCGCGCCACCTCCAGCGCATTTAAACAGGCCGCCAGCTTCTCGGGGCAAGCAGCTGAAGCGATGGCAACTGAAAGGTTGTTCACTTTTGCTTTTCCAGGTACCCGGCGCACTCACCTAGCGCCCACATTGAAACTATCAGAAAAACGAGTGGTGACGCGACAAGGAACCTTCGGAAATGG
>JAOUMG010000354.1 GCA_029881635.1 Paracoccaceae bacterium
GCTGGTGCTGCACACCATTGTCGCCGATCCCGGCAATGCCAAAAAGCTGTGGGTCGGTATTTCCGCCGCGGGTGTTTTCGCAACTGAGGATGGTGGCAAGACATGGGACCGGCGCAACCGGCTGTCAAACACCGAAAACTGCGGCCATCACCATCACCCCGCCGCCCCGCGCGACGGCGAAACCGGCCATTGCGTTCATAACATGATGCGCGCGCCGGGTGCGAAGGATCTGCTTTACCAGCAAAATCACCACGGTGTCTGGCGATCATCCGATGGCGGGCGCAGTTGGGATGACATTACCGCTGGCCTGCCTTCTACATTCGGCTTTCCCATTTCGGTCCACCCGCGCGACCCCGATACTCTTTGGACCCTTCCGCTTAACGGCGACAGCGTCGGGCGTTTCCCCCCGGATGCCGCCGCAGCGGTCTGGCGATCACGTGACGGCGGGCAAAGCTGGCAGGCCCAGCGCAGCGGGCTGCCGCAGAAAGGCTGCTTCTTTACGGTCCTGCGTCAGGCCATGGCCTGTGACACCCGCGATCCGGCAGGCGTTTATTTCGGCACCAACAGCGGGTCAGTCTTTGCCAGCCTTGATGAGGGCGACACATGGAACGAAATCGCCCGTCACCTGCCAACCATCCTCGCAGTCGAGGTGATGGACAGCGCCTGAGCTGATTGCACGGTCCCCTTTATGGCTCGCTTGGCTCTGCACTGCCACCCGATGGGTCAATAAGGTCGCGCAAAAATGTGCCTGTCTTGTCGATCTTGTCCTTCACTACGCCCTTTGCCGTACCGGTCTTGACCGCGACGGCAGCGGCCAGCCCGTCCTTCAGCGCATCCCATAATGCTGTCAGATCGCCCGAGGTCGAACTTTCCAGGCCGTCCTGATCAAGCGTCAGCACCAGATTGAAATCCGCATTGCCGTCGCGACTGTTCAGAAACTTGCCCAGCGCCGCGACGCCAAGCTTTTCCGTCAGTCCCGACCCTTGCGGTGCCGCAACACGGACACCTTGCAATACAATCGACCAATCCATGTCGATGGTCCGCTCCGCGCGCGCCCATTCATCCTCGACATGAACCGAAATCGTTCCATCCTTAAGCCAGTCCAGCGGCGCCCGCCCGACAAGATCGGCCAAAAGCACTCCGGGAACCTCGTCAAAGTGAAATTCGGTACGCCGCCCCTCGCCCGCAATCGGCGCCGAGGCCACGAATAGTGACGTGCCATCAATCCGGGCATCAAGAGTTGACCGGAAGAAAAGGTCGAAAACCGCCAGACGGCTGCGAAAAGGTGCCATCTCAGCGGTGATGATCTCAACCCGGTGCGTCTTTGCACCGTAGGGTGTGATCGCCAGATCCAGATCGGCGATGCGCCCGGTTTCGATCACGAATTTCCGGCGCGGTTTGCGCCGTTTCTTTTCCCCTGCCTCGGCCTCGGCCTCAGCCTTGGGCGGCAGGGCAAGACTGCCCCGGATGCCCGAAATATCCATTGTCTCAAGCCGCCGCTCGGATGACAGAAGCGACAGCATGGCAACGTCGATGGCCGCCCGCCCGATACTCAGATCGGCGCTCGGCCCATCGGCCGCATCACGGCGGATGGTCACACCCTCCAACGCCAACCGCCCGGTCAGCAGATTTCCAGATGCAGCAGTAAACTCGACCGCATAGCCGGTCTTCTCCCCGATCCGGTTCAGCCCGTAACGCAGCGTCGGTTCAAACAGGAATACATTCGCGACCAGAACCGCCAGACCCGCAACACCGGCAATAATGGCCGGAACGTGCAGCCAACGCCGCGATACCGGCTGCCGAATCCCGGGCTTGGTGTCCGCCGGTCTTACGGCCGCACGCCGCGTGCGCCGTCCGAGGCCACGCGCCGTGAAAAGCGCCAGCAGCAATTCGAGTAGCAGTGCAAACAGCCCCGCCAGCAGCCCAAACAATGGCGCCAGCAGCGCGACAAGCGCTTCGGCCAGCAAGATGACAAGCAGTTCCACGCCGTTCTCCAGAAAAATTCCTGCCTATCCCCAGCTACCCGTGCCCTCCTCACGGCGCAACCTTTGCTTGACGTTTCTGCCGCTCGCGTCTACACGGGCCGGGTTTCCGGAAGTCAGTTCGCTTCCGGTCCCCGGATCGACCGGGGATCGCCATCCGTCAGCGCGTTGCGCCCACGGGTGCGATTTGCGTTTGGGCGGTCCCGCATTATCTGTCGGGGCAAATGGAAAAGGCCAAGGAGGGCCGCATATGTTCGAGAACCTGTCAGAACGCCTCGGCGGCGTCTTCGACCGGCTGACGAAACAGGGCGCCCTGTCGGAAGAAGACGTCAAAACCGCCCTTCGCGAGGTCCGCGTGGCGCTTCTGGAGGCCGATGTCTCGCTGCCCGTGGCCCGCGATTTCATCAAGGCGGTCGAGGCCAAAGCCACCGGTCAGGCCGTCACCAAATCCGTCACTCCCGGCCAACAGGTCGTCAAGATCGTCCATGACGCACTGATCGACGTCCTGCGCGGCGCCGAAGACCCCGGCGTTCTGAAAATCGACAATCCGCCCGCACCAATCCTGATGGTGGGCCTGCAAGGCGGCGGTAAGACCACGACCACCGCCAAGATCGCCAAACGACTGACCGAACGCGAAAAAAAGCGCGTGCTGATGGCCTCGCTCGACACCAACCGCCCGGCGGCAATGGAACAGCTGGCCATCCTCGGGCGGCAGATCGGCGTTGATACGCTGCCGATCGTCAAGGGCGAAAGCGCTGTCCAGATTGCCAGACGCGCCAAACAGCAGGCCACGCTCGGCGGCTATGATGTCTTCATGCTCGACACCGCAGGCCGGTTGCAGATCGACAAGGCGCTGATGGACGAGGTGGCCGAAGTCGCCGCCATCGCCAAACCCCGCGAAACGCTCCTCGTCGTCGACGGCCTGACCGGTCAGGTCGCCGTCGAGGTGGCCGAGGAATTCGACGCCAAGATCGGCATCACCGGCGTGGTCCTCACCCGGATGGACGGCGACGGGCGCGGCGGTGCCGCACTGTCCATGCGCGCCGTCACCGGCAAGCCCATTCGCTTCGTGGGTCTGGGCGAAAAGATGGACGCCCTGGAAACCTTTGAAGCAGAGCGTATCGCAGGCCGCATTCTTGGCATGGGCGATATCGTCGCCCTTGTCGAAAAGGCCCAGGAAACCATCGAGGCCGAACAGGCCGAACGCATGATGAAAAGGTTCCAGAAGGGCCTGTTCAACATGAACGACCTGAAGTCCCAACTGGAACAGATGATGAAGATGGGCGGCATGCAGGGGATCATGGGCATGATGCCGGGCATGGGCAAGATGTCGAAACAGATCGAAGAGGCCGGTTTCGACGACACCATGCTCCGCCGCCAGGTCGCCCTCATCAACTCGATGACGAAAAAGGAACGCGCCAATCCCGACCTTCTGGCCGCCAGCCGCAAAAAACGCATTGCTGCTGGTGCGGGGCTTGAGGTTTCCGAACTCAACAAGCTTCTGAAGATGCACCGCCAGATGGCGGACATGATGAAGAAGATGGGCAAGATGGGTAAGGGCGGCATGCTCAAACAGGCCATGAAGGGCATGATGGGCAAGGGCGGTATGCCCGGCGGCATGCCCGATATGAACGACCCCAAGGCGATGGAAGAAGCCGCCAAAGCGCTGCAGGGAAAAATGCCCGGCGGCATGGGCGGGCTTGGTGGCTTGAACCTGCCCGG
>JAOUMG010000010.1 GCA_029881635.1 Paracoccaceae bacterium
GGTGGAGACGCATTTTACGCTGGCCAGCTATACCCGTTTTTTCGGTGAAAGCATCTTTTGGATGCCGTTCTTCCGGACATTGGGCTTCGCCACGGTTCTGACATTTGTCACCTTGGTTCTCACATTTCCAATTGCGTATTTTCTTGCCCGTCATGTCAGCCGCAAGAACCGCCTGCTTCTTTTGTTGCTGCTTTTGATACCCTTCTGGGTGGGTGAAATTGTCCGCACCTATGCGATCATGATCTTGCTGGGCAACAACGGTGCAGTGAACATTGTGCTGAAAACGCTCGGCCTGATCGATCGCCCAATTCCGTTCATGTACACCGGGTTTTCGCTTAGCGTCGGTATAATCTATCTCACGGCGCTCTACATGCTGCTGCCCCTGTATTCTGCTCTGGAAAAGCTGCCTGCAAGCTATACGGAGGCAGCGGCGGATCTCGGGGCAGGGGCCTGGACGAGGTTTCGCAGAATTACTCTGCCCTTGTCGCTTGAGGGCATATCCTCGGGGTGTACGCTGGTCTTTCTGATCTCTACCGGTTTTTACGCGACGCCCGTTTTGTTGGGCGGACCATCGACTACAGTTTTCGCCGAAACCATCGCTGGCTTTTTCCATGTGGCCGGTGATCAGTGGCCGACCGGTGCGGCCTTTGCGACCATAATGTTTCTGGCCGCGCTTCTGATAACAGGGGCATTCCAGAAACTGATGAAGGCGCTCCGCAAAGGAGACACCAAATGACGCGTGGTTCGCGAATTTTGCTGAGCTGCATTTACTGGGCCTTTGTCGTCTATGTGTTTGTGCCTCTTTTCCTGATGATCCTCATGGGGTTCAAAGATTCAAAATTCATCGGCTTTCCGATCAAGTCATGGACATTGAACTGGTATCTGGACGTTTTCAAAAGCTCCGAAATGCTGTCGGTCATGGGCTATTCTGTGGCTATCGCCGTCCTGTCCACGATCATTTCGGTGTTTATCGGCACCTGGATCGCAGTGCTGCTTGAGGGTCGCAAGTTCTTTGGGCGGGCAGCCATTTTTGGCCTGACCATCCTGCCTGCGCTTGTGCCGGGTATAATCTCGGCCATCTCGTTCCGCATCTATGCCCGTCTGCTTGGGATCGAGCCGGGGATGTTCGCGATTATCTGGGCGCATGCGGTACACAATGTACCCTTTGTTGCACTGGTCGTCATGGCGCGACTGTCCACTTTGCCGAAAAGCCAGAGCGAGGCTGCAAGGGATCTGGGCGCCGATCCCCTTGTTGCGTTCTGGCGCATCACGCTTCCCTATCTGGCACCTGCGATCATGGGGGCAAGTATCTTTTGCTTGCTGCTTAGTTTTGACGATTTTGTGCGGTCCTTTTTCCTGGGCAGCTACGACCCGACATTGCCGGTCCTGATCTTCGCAAAACTGCGTTCGGGAATGTCTCCGGAAATCAATGCCATCGCTACGGTCGCTTTGGTTTTGACGGCCATTTTGGGTGTATGGGCAGAACGCTACACGCGAAAATCAAGCAAGGATTCCCAATGATGAACGCCATAGCCCCCGTTGCGCGTATTGAGGGCATATCCAAACGCTTCGGCAAGACGGTTGCAATTGAGCATCTCGAACTGGATATCGCACCCGGAGAATTCGTGACCTTCCTCGGCCCGTCAGGCTGCGGCAAATCCACGACGCTGCGTATACTTGGGGGATTCGAAACCCCGGATCAGGGCCGCATTATCCTGAATGGGCAGGATGTAACCGCGCTTCCGCCGAACCGGCGCAACGTCAATATGGTTTTCCAGGACTATGCGCTGTTTCCGCATATGACCGTCCAGCAGAACATGCGGTTCGGGCTGGAACTCAAAGGGCTGGATCATGCAGGGATCAAGCGGCGGATCGATGAGATAACGGCATTCCTCGAACTTTCGGACTATGTCGACCGGTATCCGGGGCAGTTGTCCGGTGGCCAGCGGCAGCGCGTGGCCTTGGCGCGTGCCCTTGCGCCTGATCCTGCGTTGCTCTTGCTCGACGAACCATTGGGCGCGCTCGACGCAAAGTTGCGCGGACAGGTCCAGCAGGAGCTGAAATCGATCCAGCGGCGTTCCGAGAAAACCTTTTTCTTCGTGACCCATGATCAGGAAGAAGCCCTGACCATGTCCGACAGGATTGTGGTTATGAACAATGGCCGTGTCGAACAGGACGGCACCCCGGAGGAGCTTTATTTTCACCCGACAAGCCGATTTGTCGCTGAGTTCATAGGTGAGACCAACCTGCTTGATGGCAAGGTCAAGGGTGTCGAAGGCAAGGATGTCATCATGGATTGGCACGGGAATACCTTGCGCGGTCACGCACCTGGCGGCGCGCCCCGGTCAGGCGATATGGTTACGGCTTCGGTCCGGCTGGAAAAGCTGGTTCTTCACCCAAAACAGCCTGCCGAGGTAAATGCTGTTCTGGGCCGCGTGGTGGGCAAAACCTTCCTTGGAAGCCGCATGGCGGTCGATCTTCGCGTCGAAGACGCCAATGGTGCGATGCTCAAGGCATATGTGGACAACGAAACCGGTCGGGCAATCGGTGAGGAGCCGGTCTGGTTGGGGTGGGATTCTGAAAGCCTGTCAGTCTTGCGTGCCTGAAACGCACAGAGGCAAATCGGTCGCCAAAAAGCTTTTGTTCTGGTCAGATCGCTGATCTGCGCCCAGATGCCTAGCGACCTAGCCAAGTACGGATTTGGGAAAGTAAAAGCTTACGACCCAATTGGGCATGTCGACGATCTCCGATATTCTCAGGTCCCCGGACACGCTGCAAAGCATATAGGCTTCAACCGCTGACATCTGGGTGGTCGCACAGATCCAGTCGATCATTTGCCTGACGGCGTCGCGCGCCGATTGCATCAGATCCGGTCCGATCCCGGTCGTGACCCTATATCCTTGCTGATCGATATGGCGCGTCACCGGGCCGTTGGTTTCCAAACGTGGAAACCGGAAATCTGCACCTTTGATCAGATCGACTCTGATCTCAACATCCATCGGGCTTTCGATTGCTGTGCCGCAGATTTCACCGTCCCCTTGTGCTGCATGGGTATCGCCCAATGACAAAAGACCGCCTGCCACTTCGACAGGCAGATAAAGTGTCGTGCCCTTGCAATTGTCGCGGATGTCGAGATTGCCGCCCACGCGGCGGGGGGGCACCACGCTGTGATGCCCCGCTTCGGCCAATGCAAGGCCGATTGTCCCCACAAAAGGCTTTAGTGCGACGTGACCAAAGGGGGCAAAAGCCGCCGGGTGCTTCAGACCTGTATCATAGTTCCAAATGTGCAGCGCCGGATCGGCAAAATCATCGGCCAACAGTCCAAATCCGGGGATGTTGGCTGTCCAGCCCCAACCAGAGGCGTGAAAGTCCAAAAAGGTGATCGCAACCGCATCCCCGGGTTCAGCGCCGTCCACATGAACAGGACCGGTTACCGGGTTCACATTATCGAAACTGAGGGCTTTGAGATCTTTCAGCGTGGATTTTGCGTCAAGCTGCCCACCCGAGGCATCGATGGTTTCAATGGCAATGGTTTGTCCGGGGGTCACACTTAGAACGGGTTCGATCGAATTGTCCCAGCCAAGGTGATGGTTGTGTTTGTGGATGGTGTGATTGCAACCCATGTTAATCCCCCTTTGTTTTGCGCCGAAACAGGTCCTCGATTTCGCGATTGCCCATTATGCCATTGGGTAGAAATGCCATGACAGCAACGATAACGACACCCAGCAACAATCCCGACAGACCCAACATCTGCGGCAGTTTCAAACCTGCCAGAGTCGGCCCTGTTTCGAGCCAGCGTACCACCTCTAGCCCGATTGAGATCAAGAGTGTTCCGAACACTGCGCCAGACACGCTGCGCAGCCCACCCAAAATCAGCATCGCAACGGTCAGAAAGACGAAATTGAAGTAGAAGGGCCGTGCTGAAATAGTGCCCAGGAAGAATGCATAAGCAATCCCAGCTGTGGCAAAGAACATCGTCCCAAGCACCCAGGCGATCAGTCGGACACGGTAGACGTCAACACCCATAGATCGTGCGCCGGCCTCATCATCAGCGCAGGCACGTAGCTGCAGGCCAATGGCGCTTTCGCGGAAAAGCCGGGCGGCAAAAATCGCGATGATTACCAGCCCGGTAATGTGCGGCAGGCCGAAAACTTTTGGAATGCCAAACAGTGCCTGATTGCCTTTGAAGATGTCCGTGCGGTGCAGGAATATTGAATGCACGATAACCAGGATCGCGATACTGACAATGGTCACGCCGACACCGCTAAGACGTACGACAATCAGCCCGGTCAAAAGACCCAGTACCCCGGTTATCGCCAAGGCGATCATCGCCGAAACGATGGGAGACAGGTCAAAGGCGTTCAGCCCCCATGGCGCATCCGGCAGCGAAATAAGCTTCATGGCTGCCGGAGTGACGCAGATCGCGGCAGCATAGGCCGCGATGCCCATGAAGGCCGCGTGTGAAAACCCGGTGATATTTGCGTTGCCTGTGAAGACCTGCAGACCCACAACCACCAGCAAGTTGACAAAAGTGGCATAGAGAATACGCGCCTGATAGCTTTCCCCCCAAAGCGCGTAGGTGCCGACAATTGCCAAAACGATGACGCTGAGCAATGCGGCCCCAACCAAGCCCTTGCGCTGATCCTGGTTCAACGGGAGCCGCATCAGATCTTGTCTCCCTTTTCGCGGGCAGGCGACAAGATGCCATCCGGCCGCCAGATCAGGACAAGCGCCACCATCGTGAAGACGGCCGCCTGCGCCATCCCCCCCGCACTTTGTGGCAGCAAGACCAGCACAACGACCTCCGCAATGCCCAGCAGGAAGCCACCAAGGACCGCACCGGGCAGGCTGCCAAAACCACCGATAACGCAGGCAACAAAGGCAACGAGAACCGGATCAAAACCCATATGCGGCTGAACAGAACCACGCCGCGCCATGATGAAGATGCAAGCCAGCCCCGCCAGCAGGCCGGATATGGCAAAGGCCCCCGCGATCACCCGGTTTGCACGGATCCCACATAAGCGCACCATCTCAAAATCAAGCGACGCCGCACGCATCGCCATGCCCAGCGTCGTCTTGCGCAAAAAGGTCATCAATATGCCGATCGCCACAAAGGTTGCGAGCGTTTCATAGATTTGCAGCGATGAAACCCGGACGGAGCCGAAAGTTAATGTTTTGTCGAGAAAAATGAATTGCGTCGCGGCCATTGGCCGTGGCGACCCGAGCAGCAAGAACAGGTTTTGCAATATGATGCTGACGCCAAATGCGGTCAGCAACCCCGTTGTCAGATCCGCGCCGCGCACGGTGCGAAAGGCCACACGTTCAAGGGCGACCGAGGCTACCACGCAGGCGATTAGGACACCAGCCATCAGTATCCAGGGGCTATTGGTCAGCAAGGTGGATACGATAACCATCGAATAGCCGCCAAAGGCTACGACTTCGCCATGGGCAAAGTTCACAAGCCCCATGATCGAAAAGACAATCGCCAAGCCGAGGGCGATCAGGGCATACTCAGCCCCGAAGCTCAGGGCGTTCAGCGTTTGTTGAATTGCATAATCCATCAGACATGTACCCCGGTAAGCTCGCCCATCAAATCGCTGCCGTCACCGAAATTGGCCGCCGCACCGTGGCTTGAAATCAGGCCGTTGTTCAGAACATAGACATAGTCCGACACGCGAATGGCGGCGCTGGCGTTTTGTTCGACCAGTAATATCGTTGTGCCACGGGCCTTGAGATCCCTTACAATCTCAAAGATCTTGGCGACGATCATCGGGGCGAGGCCCAGTGACGGTTCATCCAGCAGCAAGATGCGCGGCTTTGATAAAAGCGCACGCGCGATGGCCAACATCTGCTGTTCACCCCCTGACAATGTGCCAGCCGGCTGGGCGTGTCTTTCGCCCAGGACCGGGAAATGCGTGAACCAATCTTCAATCTCGCGGTTCAGTTGTGCTTTGTCAGGCTGCAGCGCACCGCCCATAATGAGGTTGTCGCGGACAGAGAGGTTCGCGAAAACCCGCCGACCTTCGGGCGAGATGGCGATGCCGCGCCTGCATCTGTCTTCGACGGGAAGGCGGCTGATATCTTCGCCGCCAAGCCGGATTGTGCCCGTTGCGCGCACCGTGCCGGTGATTGCTGAAAGGGTTGATGTCTTGCCAGCCCCGTTGGGGCCCAAAAGGGTAACGCATTGCCCTTCGGCGACAGAGATATCAATGCCGTGGACCGCTTCGATGGGCCCATGGAATGCCTTGAGAGAGCTGGTCTGGAGCATGCTGGTCCCGGATTAGGAAAATGCCTTTCCGGAGGAGTCCCCCGGAAAGGCAGGAGCCATTATGGCCAGGAAGGAACGTTTGCGGGTATTTCCTGCGAAAGGATCACGCGCTTGCCGTCTTTGAACCCGATCACCGGGATATCGCGCAAGGCATAGCTGTTGGTGTCCTTGAACGAGATCGCCTCAACCGACATCACCGGAATGCTGTCGGCAGCCCGGATCGCGTCACGGATTGCGCTGGGTTCAGTGGACCCGGCTGCATTAATCCCGTGCTCGATAATCTTGATCATGTCGCCACCAAGTGCCGGGAAAAGCCCATTCACTTCGACGCCAATCTCGGCACAGGCCTTTTGAAACGCGTCGATGCGGCTATCAGGGACAGCCGGGGCCAGTGTGCCGAAAAAGACTTTGTCCAGCACGCTCGGGTCATCGCCTGCCAAAGCGTCAAGCGAGGGGTCATCAAACCCATCTGATCCGACAACCCAGGCATCAAGCCCGGCCGAGCGCATCTGGCGAACCAGGATGCCAATATCGGGCATCGCCCAAGAGATATAAACCGCGTCAGGTGCCGGATCGAGCGCTTTGAGTTCGGCGATCTGCGGGCTCCAGTCGGTGGTACCGGAACTGTAGTTCAGTCTGGTCTGAAGCGTACCACCATTGGCCTCGATCACCTCTGCGAACCATTCGGGTGTGCGCGCCGACCATGACCCGCCTTCATCCGATGTGAAGATGACCACGTTTTTTACACCCTGCGACAGCGCGTAGTTTGCCGCTGCGGCAGCCGTGTAGGGATCGGGCGCCACGTTGGTGAGGAAGTTGTCCACCACGCCGGTATGCATCTCGACTTGCGTACTTTGTGACTGGATCAGCGTCACCCCGTTGGCAGCGGCAATCTGGGCAACAGGGATCATCGTATCTGAAAAAGGGATCGTTGACATGGCCACGATGCCTTCGCTGACGAACCGTTCAGTCAACGAAATGGCAGTTTGGGTGTCAGAGCCTGTATCCTGGATCAACAGTTCAATTTCCTGGCCGTTGATGCCACCCGCAGAGTTGATCATCTTGGCCATACATTGCGCACCTGCAACTTCGTTATAGGGTGCGAAATCGCCTGTCAGGGGTACCGCCAGCCCGATCTTGATCGTCTCTGCAGCCTGAGCCGCCGATGCGGCAAGCCCGAGGCTCATCGCCGTTGTGATCAGCATAGGTTTAATTCTGTTCATTTTCATCTCTCCTGTCATATGTTGTCGCCTTGTCCGAGATAGGCGCTGATAACCTCTTTGTTTGTGGTGACTTCCTGGGGCAGTCCAGAGGCTAGTAAGCTGCCCATATTCATGACGGTCAGCCGTTCACATGCTGACATGATGAATTTCAAATCGTGATCAATCAGCAAGATGGCACAAGGGTGCCGGTTCCTGAGCCACGTGATATTGCGAAAAAGCGCGTCGGTTTCTTCAGGGTTCATCCCGGCGGCGGGTTCGTCAAGCATCAGCACCCTTGGCCTCAACGCCAAGGCGCGCACAATCTCCAAGCGCCGCATCTGTCCGTAGGGCAGGCTGTCGGGCGCTTCGCCAAGAACATCGCGCAAGCCAAACCGGTCAATCGCGTCTTCGACCAGTCCCGGGTCGGCGGTCGCCATCCCGCGAACCTGAAGCTCGGCCACCTCAATGTTGCGCCGGACGGTAAGGTTGCGAAACAGGCGAAGATTCTGAAAGGTGCGCGCCACACCTTTGCGAGCCCGCTTTTCGGCCGGCAAGTTGTCGATGCGTTCGCCTTCAACGGTGATCTCGCCGCTGGTAACGCTCAGCAATCCGGAGATCAGATTGATCATCGTCGTCTTGCCGGCGCCGTTTGGACCGATCAGGCCGTGGACCTCATTGGCCCCGACAGAAAAACTGACATCGTTCACGGCTTGTACGCCGCCAAAGTTCTTTGAAATGCCCCTGACTTGCAGCATTTCAGTACACTTCCTTGTAGCGGCTGCACTTTTCCGGCCAGCCGAGGCCGGCTAGCTGCGCCATTTCCCCGCGCTTATGCGCAAGATACAGATCGACAAACTCATCACCGAACCATTGGCGAACGGCTTTGGATCCGCCGAGTTTTCCAAGCGCCTCGTCCAAGGTCTGCGGTAAGCGTTTGAAACCCTTTGCAGCCAGTTCCGATGCCGACAAAAGCGACAGATCCTCATTTACCGGTGCGGGTGGTTCTATCTGATCCTTGACCCCTTGGGTTCCGGCAAACAGCAATGCCGCAAATGCCAGATGCGGACTGGCGGCGGCATCAATCGCGCGCACTTCGAAATTATACTGTCGCGCGACAGCCTCTTCGTCTTGGGTCGAGACCGGGCAGATCCGGACCGCTGCCTCGCGGTCCCGGTAGCCCAGATTATTGAACGCCGCACTCCATCTATGCGGTGTCAGGCGCAGATAGCTGATTTCCGAAGGCGCAAGAATCGCCAGAATTTGATCGAGGTGATGCAGGATGCCCCCGATGAAATGCCGGGTCAGGCGGCTCATGCCATGTGGTGCCTTTGGGTCATAGGTAAGCGGCGCGCCATCATCATCGACAAAGCTGAAATGGATATGCACCCCGTTGCCGACACTGTCGGGATCAAGGATCGGCGAAAAACTGGGGGAGGCGCCATGGCGGCGGATCACGTCATCGGCCAATAGCCTCAGGATCGCTGCATTGTCCGGCGTCACAATGCCCAGCGTTGGTTTGATCGTGATCTCGTATTGCGACGGCCCGTATTCCTTCATGAATGTGTCGGGTTGACATGAAGTCTGGGCAAGAGATGCCAGGAAAGCACCGCTCCAGTTCCGTGCATCGCGAAATCCTTTCAGACCGAAACCGTCGCCTGGGCGTGGGGGCATGTCTTTGATCTGAAACTCATGCTCGAATGCCGACAGCAACCGCGCGCCGCTTGCCTGATGCAGTTCCTCCAAACTCCGGCGCGCCAGAGATCGCGTACAAAAGGCCCATGGTTCGCCTTCCAGGCTGCGAATATCGCCCAGCGCGAAGTCGAAAACATCGTCGCCGTCTTTCAACGTGATGCGGGTGTCGGGGTCAGGGACCAGAGCCAGATCGCCGAAAGAACCAAAGGGGCTTTCGGATATCGTGTCAAAACAGGTTATCTGAACATTGGTCGGTGTCCATCCAACACCGCGCTGCAACCGTTTCTCCCAATCCGCGGCGGGAAAGGATTTGCCGCGCAAGATACCGGCAATATCCGAGGTGCCAACGAAAACCAGCCTGTCTTCTGATGCGATCACGACTGCCTCGCCAATTCGGACTCAGGTTCGGATCGCAGAGCATCCCATGCGGCAATCCGGGATTTTGTGGCGTTCCAATTGCGCTCGGCCAGAGGAACCAGCAGCGCCTCGATCATCGCAAAAGCCGGGGCGTAACTGTCCCACAGCGTTCCCGATTCAATCGGAACAGCGACAAGCTCATTCGCCCCTTTTGCAGCAGGGCTGACCCACTGGTCTGTGATTACAATCGTTTGCGCCTTTCGGGCCCGCGCGGCGGCAGAAAGCCCGGCAAGGCTAGTCTGATAACGCCTGAAATCGACCAGCAGAAGAACATCGCGCGGTCGCATGCGCAAAAGGTATTCCGGCCAGGCTTCCGGATCGGAAGGAATGTGAAAAACGTCCTTGCGGATCTGGCGAAGGTGACGGGCAAAGAAATCGGCGATGCTGTCGCTCATCCTTCCCCCGATCAGATAGATCCGTCTTTTCGGATCGCTCAGCATGTCGCAAAGCCGTTCGAACTGGGCGGGCGATACGCGTTCCGTCAATTCTGCATTCAGCGCGCCGACCCGTTCAAGATAGGAGGCCAGCGGGGCAGATCGGTCGATGCTGCTGTCACGGCGTTCAAGATCAATGGGCGACTGACGACTTTCCTCCAGTTCCTGAACCAGCCTTTGCTGGAATTCATGAAACCCGCCAAAACCAAGTTTGGTCACGAATCGTGAAATCGACGGCGCCGATATATGGGCGCGTTGTGAGAGTTCCTGAATGGGCTTGAGACCGGCAAAGGGATAGTCGGCCAAAAGAACTGACGCCAACTGCCTTTCGGCTGCCGTGAACGCATCGACCTTTTGTTCCATCAGCTGCCGGATATGCACGTGCCCCCCACCATGTAACCCATGCTTCGAGAATAGGATGTATGAAAAAAGATTGTCAATCTGTATATAATCGGTCCAAATGATGAATAATTTGCGGACTCGCACACGCTCTGGCATTCAGAGCAGGTCTACGGAGATCAGTTTGACAAACGCGCAAGCCGACACGGTTGGGGATATCTTGCTTACCAACGGTATTGACCCCGACCCAGTCCGTGTCACCAATCCGCATGCCACAGCGCCGCTTTTGCTTGTCTGCGATCATGCCGGGCGGGAAATCCCGGAAAAGCTTGGTGGCCTGGGTTTGTCATCAACCGAACTTGGCCTTCATATCGCTTATGATATCGGTGCGGAAACGGTCGCAAACGGGTTGGCCGACCGCTTCGGCTGTACACTCATCGCCCAGCGCTACAGCCGGTTGGTAATTGATTGCAACCGTCCGCCAGGAACCGCCCAATCGATCCCCGAGATCAGCGATGGCGTCATGGTTCCGGGGAATGCCAATCTACTGCCTGCGGATCGTGTGCTGCGCGAAAGGGCAATCTTCGCCCCGTTTGCCAGACAATGCGAGATGGAGATGCAGCGTTCAAATCATCGCTTCGCGTTCGCCATCCACAGCTTCACGCCCCGGTTGGGCGGAAATTCGCGACCTTGGGACATAGGGTTTCTCTATCGGCATCCCTGTAGCCAGGGCGACCGGCTGGTGGCTCTTTGTCAGGAATTGTGGCCTGATCTGAAAATAGGAAAGAACCAGCCCTACCAGATCGAAGATGCAACGGATTGGTTCATCCCGGTCTGCGCGGAAACCCGTGGAATCCCCCATTGCCTGATCGAAGTCAGAAATGACCACTTGCTGACAACGGCAGGGTGCGAGCTCTGGGTTGAGCGCCTTTACCGACTGCTATCGACATTTATGGAGCAAGCCAATGCAACTCACGCGTGATGTCCCCTTGGTGCCTGCAAAATCGGCGCTTTTGTTCATTGACGTTCAGAATTTCAGTGCGCACCGCCAAGGCGCGGAGTTCAAGGATCTGCCAGAGGCCGAGTTTGCCGCGAAATACGGCTGGTATTTTGACCAGTTGGAAGCCCGGGTCATACCGAATATGCAGGCTATCCAGACCGCCTGCAGGCAGGCTGGCGTCGAGGTTATGTATACGACCATCGAAAGCCTGACACTGGATGGGCGCGACCGCTCGCTCGACTACAAGATCACCGGGTTTCATGTTCCCAAGGGTTCGTGGGATGGGAAAGTCATTGATGAGATAGCACCGCAGGGCGACGAGATTGTTTTACCCAAGACGTCGTCCTCTGTATTCGTGTCGACCCATATTGATTACATCTTGCGCAATCTGGGTGTGACCCAGCTGGTGATCAGCGGCCTGATCACTGATCAATGCGTCGAAAGTGCCATCCGCGACGCCTGCGATCTGGGGTATCTGGTCACCGAAGTGACTGACGCCTGCCTGACCTACAGCCAGGAACGCCACGATCACTCCTTACGGACGATCAAGGGATACTGTCGGCAGGTGACCACTGATGACCTCGTTCGGGAACTGAGCGCGGCGGGGAAGGCGCAAGGTTAGATGGGTTGGAAAACTTGTACCGGTGAGGCCGACTGATTGATCTTCATATAATGCCAGCTCATGCAATGCGTTGCAGTGCTTCTGATCGATAGGTCCGCGCCCCTTTGGAAAACGGGATTGGCCCGGTGCAGCCCGCTTGCCCATATTTTCGCCAGATTATCTTGCTATCCCAGTTTGTCCTCAATTTTGAACAGGAAAGAGGGCGATGCGACACGGGAAGGGTTGGAAGAAGGCATTTCCATAGCATGGCGAAGCGTTCTGCGGTAAAAATGGCCGAGCGGATAGGGCGGTTTTGGCGGGCATTGCCGGAATGGTTGCGCTGGGCAGCTTTGGCTGCGGCATTCATGGTTGGCTTTGAATTTCTTGGCCACCTGCCCATGACTGGCGCTGGCCTCATTCCTTCGGCGATCCTGCTTTCAATAGTGTCATTGACCGGCTTTGCTGTGGCGGCGCGGTCGTTTGCAGCCGAAACGTCGCCCGCAGATATTGTAGCCCAAAGCGAGATTGAGGATGACGGGCGGTTCCCTCGCCTGAAGCTCATGCTCTCGATCCTTTTGTTGGGCGTTACGGCGGTGGTTGTCTGGGCAATTGCGGAAACTGCCTCTCGGTTTTCTGATCTGCCCGTGCCCGATATTTTTCTGGCGATATCCACGTATCTCTTGGCGGGTTTGGCGGGGCCCTTCCTGCTTGGGCCGGTCTTATGGCTTGTGGGTCATATGCTGCCGCCTGTTGCGATAAACGTAGGATACCTATTGCGAATCGCAGGGCCAGTGGCAGACCCGATGACGGCGCGGGCCGCAATTGACAGTGTTCAGGTCTATGCCAAAGGTCTGGGGCGGGCCAAACGCATCAAAGACGCTGATCTGCGCCAATATCAACTGCGACCGGTCGGTCTGACAGAGTGGCTGACGCAGATGGGCCAGACCGTCACGGTCGAAAGACTGACGGCAGGCCGCGATCTGGTTCTGACCAGCCTGACGCGCGGTGGCGATTGGGAAAAGACTGCTTATGTCATGGTAGGAACCGACAAGGAGGCTGTGTCAGATACCGTCATCTGCGAAAGCGCGGCGCGGCTCGCCTCGCCCTTCATGCGCGGTTTTGTTCGGCTCGTGGGCATTGCCAATCTGGCGCAGGGTGCCGCCGAGGTTGAAGCGATGCGGTTTTCACGTTTGACCGGTGTGCCGGTTTCAGTGACCGATTACCGCATGATCGAGGATTGAAGTGGTTGTAGGCCCGGCCCAGATCGCTATCATGCGGCCAAACGGGGTTTTACCCCCGGCACGGACAATCAACGGAGCCCAGACAATGCCCATCCCCGCCCCAGAAACCGAAGTTGTTTCCCAATGGAAAGTGGCCTGTGATGGCGGCGAGGCAGCACTTGGGCACCCGCGCGTCTGGCTGACAATTCCGCATGAATCAGGCTTTGTCGAATGCGGATACTGCGACAAGAAATTTGTACATGAGAGCTTTGCCGAAAAGGCAAAGTAGACCTGACCTGGCCTGCCCCTCAGGCAAGCTGGTTCCGGCCAGCCGTGGTCAGCCAACCCGGTCGAAAAAGGAGATTTCCCCATGGCTTTCGGCAAGGGTTGCCATCTGCATCTGATCGACGCATCTGCCTTTATCTTCCGGGCCTATCACGCGTTGCCGCCGCTCACGCGGAAATCGGACGGGCTGCCGATTGGGGCGGTGGCTGGGTTTTGCAACCTTCTCTGGGCGCAGATAGCGGCGAATAAAGGCAAAGACGGCCCAACCCATATCGCCTGCATATTCGACTATTCCTCAAAAACCTTCCGCGACGAAATCTATCCGCTTTACAAG
>JAOUMG010000355.1 GCA_029881635.1 Paracoccaceae bacterium
GCAGTGTGAAGCGGAGGGTTTTCGCAAGATCACCTATTACCCCGACCGACCAGACGTGATGGCGCCGTTCAAGGTTCGCATCGACAGCGACATGCCGGTGCTGCTGTCAAACGGCAACCCGTCGGCAAAGGGTGACAGTCACGCCGAATGGACCGATCCCTGGCCCAAACCGGCCTATCTCTTCGCGCTGGTGGCGGGCGACCTCAAGGCGGTGTCAGACACTTTCACAACCCAGTCCGGCCGCAAGGTTGATCTGCATATCTGGGTGCGCGACGGCGATCAGGGGCGCTGCGCCTATGCGATGGACAGCCTCATCCGATCGATGAAATGGGACGAAGAGGTTTATGGCCGCGAATACGATTTGGACGTTTTCAACATTGTCGCCGTCGATGACTTCAATATGGGCGCGATGGAGAACAAGGGCTTGAACATTTTCAACTCCAAGCTGGTTCTGGCCTCACCCGAAACCGCCTCGGATCTCGATTTCGAGCGGATCGAGGGTGTCATCGCCCATGAATACTTCCACAACTGGACGGGCAACCGCATTACCTGCCGCGACTGGTTCCAGCTTTGCCTGAAAGAGGGTCTGACAGTCTTTCGCGATCAGCAGTTCACATCTGACATGCGCTCAGCCCCGGTCAAGCGCATCGACGACGTGTTGACGCTGCGCGCCCGGCAATTCCGCGAAGACATGGGGCCTCTGGCGCATCCGGTGCGCCCCGACAGCTATATCGAGATCAACAATTTCTACACCGCCACCGTCTACGAAAAAGGTGCCGAAGTCATCGGCATGCTCAAGCGCCTTGTCGGCGACGCGGCCTATAAAAAGGCGCTCGATCTCTATTTCGACCGCCATGACGGCGATGCCGCAACGATCGAGGACTGGCTGAAGGTGTTTGAGGACGCGACAGGCCGCGACCTGACCCAGTTCAAACGCTGGTACACCGACGCGGGCACCCCCCGCCTGACCGTGTCCGAGGATTGGAAGGACGGCACCTATGCGCTGACCTTCACCCAGAAAACCGCCCCCACTCCCGGCCAGCCCGACAAGGCCCCGCGCGTGATCCCCATTGCCGTCGGTCTCTTGAACCCCAACGGTGACGAAGTGGTGCCGACTACAGTTCTGGAAATGACCGAAGAAACCCAGACCTTTTCCTTCAAAGACCTCGGCGCGCGGCCAATCCCGTCGATCCTGCGCAATTTTTCGACCCCCGTCGTGCTGGACCGCACCGTCCCAGCCGCCGAGCGTGCCTTTCTGCTGGCCCATGACACCGACCCCTTCAACAAATGGGAGGCCGGTCGGGCTATGGCCAAGGATGTTCTGGCCACGATGATCACCAGCGACCTTGCGCAGGCCGATGAATTCATCGACGCCCTCGGGCAGGTTCTGGGCGATGACAGCCTCGACCCGGCTTTCCGCGCCCTGTGCCTGCGCCTGCCCTCGGAAGATGACATGGCCCAGACGCTGCATGATGCCGGTGTCGTGCCCGATCCCGAGGCCATTCATGCCGGAACCGAGGCGCTTGCCAAGGCGATTGCCCGCAAGCTGCAAAAGCCGCTGACGGCGACCTATGAGGCAATGGCGGGCAAAGGCGAGTTTTCCCCCGGTGCCGCCGATGCCGGGCGGCGGGCGCTACGCCTGGCCTGCCTCAATCTGCTGAACCATGCCGATAATGCCACCCGCGCGGCATCACTTTTCGCCAGCGCCGGGAACATGACAGAAAGCCAGGGCGCGCTCGCCTGCCTGATCCAGTCCGGGCGTGGCGCCCGCGAAATCGCCGCATTTTACGAACGCTGGAAGGATAACCGGCTGGTCATCGACAAATGGTTCATGCTGCAACTGGCCTATGCCAGCCCCGATCAGGCCGCCGACATCGCCGCGCGATTGTCCGAACACCCGGATTTCGACTGGAAAAACCCCAATCGCTTCCGCGCGGTCCTGGGTGCGCTTGCCGCCAACCATGCGGGTTTTCACAACCGCTCCGGGGCGGCCTACAGGTTCTATGCTGACTGGCTGATCAAACTCGACGGGCTCAACCCGCAAACCACCGCCCGGATGTCGACGGCCTTTGAAACCTGGCGCCGCTATGACGCCGACCGCAAAGCCCTGATCCAGACAGAACTGGAGCGTATCGCCGCCCATCCGGGTCTCAGCCGTGATACTGGTGAAATGGTCGGGCGCATTCTCAGCACCCGCTGATTCTCACCGGCTTTTGTCGCGCCCGCATCCACAATTTCGCCACACTTGCGCCATTGTGGGGCTGATTATTCAGGCTTCACCGCCAATCCGCAACTGTTAGCGCCCACCGTTTCCGCAGCCGGGCGTATTACGGCCAGACACCGATTACTTTGACGCAACGTCACATCGGCGCGCTATCATTCCCGGTGACGTAACGAGTATTTTATTGGCGGGTATATTTATTATGTTTTGTACTTTCTCTGGGGGGAGAAGTTTGATGAGTGACAGTTTTGAACATATTGTTCAGGCTCGAAATCCCGGCACCTATTTCTTGCTCGGGATATCACTGGCAGCAATCCATCTGATCTGGTTTCTTGGTTTGCCGACGATTATGGAATTCGCCGTCGGCGGATTTGCCCTCGCGGTACTGCACAGGTTGGCGACGAATCCCAAGCATGGGTTTCGTATCCTGCCCGAACGTATCGAATGCATCGTGCAGAAATCGCGCCACATCGTGCCTTTCGACGATATCGAGGGGGCTTCGGTCATCGTTCTGCATGACGGCTCGACGCGCTGCTGGCTGAACCTGCGCGGCGGCGGCATTCAATCCCTTCCGGGGGTCACCTCGGTCGATGCCAAGCGCCTGATCCGTGAATTGCGCGATCGTGGCATCTGGGTATCGCAGTCACCTGTGGCGTAAAACACAACCGTCAGAGGAACTTGCGCAAGCAACGCGCATATGCGTTGACAGATGCGAAAACTGCGTGTTTCCATAGCTGTGGGGGCTTTGCAGGAGCGGTTTGATGCCGGTGTTGATAGGCCTTCTGGGAGTGATTGCGGTTGCTTTTTTCTGGGTCACCAGAATGCGTCAGGCCGCCGAAATGACCCACGAACTCGCAAATGTCGCTGGCGATGTCATGGCCGCAGCCCGCAGGCTCGGGTTCCGGCGGCGTACCAATACACATCCGGTCGAATCCATCGAAGAACCGGCACTCGGCATCGGGGCGCTGGCGCAGGCATTCTTGGAACTCGGCGGCCTGCCGACCGAAGAACAGCAAGATGCACTGATCAAATCGGTCCAGATCCACACCGGCCAAAGTCTTCAGGACGCCGAAGAAACCCTGATCCTCGGTCGCTGGCTGATCAATCAGTGCAACGGGCCTGAACCGGCAATCGAACGGTTGGCACGCAAGCTGGCCAAGCTCGACCGTGTCGGCAGTTTCGACCCGCTGATGTCGGTGCTGAACGATATCGCCCATGCAAGCCGGACGGGGGCACTGTCGGACAAGCAACTGGATGCGTTGACCGAAATCGCCCGATATTTCAAAGTGCAGTAAGCCCGTTTCAGACGGCCCATGCCTGCCTGCCGCTCGCGGTATTGTGTAATGCCCGTAGCTGTTTAATCGCGCTAGACCTGAGGCGACCCCTGCAAAGGACGCCGATATGCGCCTGATTGCCTTCTTGATTTTTCTGCTCGCGCCACCGGCACTGGCCCAGGATGCCCAGGGCAATGACACGCC
>JAOUMG010000356.1 GCA_029881635.1 Paracoccaceae bacterium
CGGGTGTTCCTGCATCGGGGCATTGCCGCGCGGGCCTTCCAGCGCAGTTTTGTTCTGGCCGAAGGCGTCGATGTCGCCGGGGCCACGATGGAGAACGGGCTTTTGCATATCGACCTGCACCGGGCCATTCCTGACCCGGTGGTGCAGACCATCCGCATAACCAAGGCGGGAAAGTGAGGCAGGCATGAATACGAAATTCAATTTTGGTCCCGAAGACGGCAAGCAGATCGTCTATGTGCGACCTGTCGATGTCATCGAATTGCCAGAGGAGTTGCAAGAACAGGTCAGGGCCGAAGGCTTGGACACGCTTTATGCGGTGCATGATGCCGCTGGTGAGCGGCTGGCTCTGGTCAAGGATCGTTGGCTGGCTTTCATGCTGGCACGTCAGAACGATATGTCCCCTGTCAGCGTACATTGATGGCAAGGCGGGCTGAATCGCCGCCCGAAGACGATTACTCTGCCGCCCCCTGGTCGGCGTCAAACACCTTCTTGGCCACCCGGAAACATTCAACGCCCTGTGGCACCCCGCAATAGATCGCGACGACATGGATGATGGCGCGGATCTCTTCCTTGCTCACGCCATTGGTACGTGCACCCCTTAGGTGAATTTCCCATTCATGCATCTTGCCCAGCGCACCGATCATGGCGAGGTTCATCATTGAACGGGTCTTGGCGTCGATGACCTCATCGCCCCATCCGAAACCCCAGCACCAGGCTGTCATCGCCTCCTGAAACGGTCGGGTAAAGTCATCGGCAGCGGCAAGGTTCTTGTCGACATATTCCGCGCCGAGCGTGGCCTTGCGCTTGGCGAGGCCTTTTTGAAAGAGGTCGTTATCCATGGGAAACACTCCTGATCTTACAGTGTAACCCATATCTGCCATAACTTCGTCTGGTTCGTAAGGCGGGATTGAACCCGCCTTACGAACTGTCGCAAACTCAGCCGGAAATCAGGCCCATGCTTTCCAGTTTCAGCAGAACCTGATGAGCGCAGTTGTCGACATCGACATTTTCCGTTTCGACCACCAGTTCGGCCTTTTCCGGGATCTCATAAGGGTCTGAAATACCAGTGAATTCTTTGATCTTGCCTTCGCGCGCAAGCTTGTAGAGCCCCTTGCGGTCGCGGCGTTCGCATTCCTCGACCGAGGTTGCCACATGGACCTCGATGAAGGCGCCGAAAGCCTCGATCATCTCGCGTACGGCGCGGCGGGTTGCGGTGTAGGGGGCGATCGGCGCACAGATGGCGATGCCTCCGTTCTTGGTGATTTCCGAGGCGACATAGCCGATCCGCTTGATGTTGATGTCGCGGTGTTCCTTGCTGAACCCCAGTTCCGACGACAGATGCTTGCGCACAACGTCGCCATCCAGAAGCGTCACGGGGCGTCCGCCCATCTCCATAAGTTTGACCATCAGCGCATTGGCGATGGTCGATTTGCCGGAGCCGGAAAGGCCGGTGAAAAAGACGGTGAAGCCCTGCTTGGAACGGGCCGGGCGGGTGCGGCGCAGTTCGGCGACGACCTGCGGGAAAGAGAACCATTCGGGAATCTCCAGACCTTCGGCCAAACGGCGGCGGAGTTCCGTGCCGGAAATGTCGAGGATCGTATCGCCCTCAGGCACTTCGTTGGCCGGGAAGTACTGCGCCTTTTCCTGAACATAGACCATGTGCTTGAAGTCGACCATTTCAAGGCCGATTTCTGCCTCATGTTCCTTGAACAGCGTCTGCGCGTCATAGGGGCCGTAGAAATCCTTGCCCTGGCTGTTCTTGCCGGGGCCCGCATGGTCGCGGCCGACGATGAAATGGGTGCAGCCGTGGTTCTTGCGGATCAGCCCGTGCCAGACGGCCTCGCGCGGGCCACCCATGCGCATGGCAAGGTTCAGAAGGCTCATCGTGGTGGTGGAGGCGGGGTATTGGTCAAGCACCGCCTCATAGCAGCGCACACGGGTGAAGTGATCGACATCGCCCGGCTTGGTCATGCCGACGACCGGATGGATCAGAAGGTTCGCCTGCGCCTCGCGGGCGGCGCGGAAGGTCAGTTCCTGATGGGCGCGGTGAAGCGGGTTGCGGGTCTGGAAGGCGACGATCTTGCGCCAGCCCACCTTGCGGAAATAGGCGCGAAGCTCGTTCGGCGTGTCGCGGCGGCCCTTGAAGTCGTAATGTACGGGCTGCTGAATGCCGGTGATCGGCCCGCCAAGATAGATCTTGCCGGCTGTGTGATGCAGGTAGTTAACCGCCGGGTGGGCAAGGTCATCGGCGCCAAAGACCTTTTCAGCCTCACGCGATTTGTTCGGCTCCCATTTGTCGGTCACCGACAGAATGGCAAGGATCACACCTTCCTGATCGCGCAGCGCGATGTCCTGACCGGGTTCGATGCCCTCGGCGAATTTCTCGCTGACGTCGAGGTTGATCGGCATCGGCCAGAGCGAGCCATCGGCAAGACGCATGTTGTCGAGCACATTGTCGTAATCGGCCTCGGTCATGAAGCCCTTCAGCGGGAAGAAGCCGCCATTCATCAGCAGTTCGAGGTCGCAGATCTGGCGCTGCGTCAGATCCCAGGAGGGCAAGTTGCCAGCCTCGGCCTTCAGCTTCTGGGCGGAATCGTACGAAACATAGAGTTCCGGGATGGGGGCAATATTCGATTGCATCAAAGGCGTCCTTTTCTTGATTTGCATGAGACCGCTTTCCGTGCCGGTCAGTTCGGCGTGAAGAGCGTCATATTCGGCGAGTTTTCGGGCCAGGAACTGATCGGTCAGGCGGGCCTTGGTCACCGCCCCGCGGGCTGTCAGTTCGTAGGTAAAGCGCTGGCGGCGGTCGGGGCCGCCCCGTTCGGCAACGCGGATAAACCCGGCTTCGGTCGCGGCGCGCAGATGGGTGTTGAGTGTGCCAAGGCTAATCCCCAATGCGTCTGCCGTCGCCCGCTGCGACGCGTCCGGGCGCTGATCCAGCTGACGCAAGACGCGGAAGAGTTGGTCTTCTTCCGAAGGGGATGGGGTTTTTGACGGCACGCGGGAGCTTTCGACTCAATTATGTTCAGCGCTGAACACATTTCACAGCGAGCGTTGGAAGGGAAGGAAAAACTGCTAATTGCGGCAGTTGCTGCATCCAGTGACACGGTTGCAACAGAATTGTTGCGAGACCGGCGGGCCACATGCAGTCTGTTGGCGGCTGCGCGGTCAAGCGTGCGTGGTCTACTCCGCGGCGTCTTGTGTGGCCAGCCAGCGTTCCGCATCCAGTGCCGCCATGCAGCCCATGCCCGCAGAAGTAACCGCCTGCCGGTAAACATGGTCGGTCAGGTCGCCA
Source organism: Paracoccaceae bacterium (assembly GCA_029881635.1). GTDB lineage: Bacteria > Pseudomonadota > Alphaproteobacteria > Rhodobacterales > Rhodobacteraceae > Albidovulum. The sequence goes on from JAOUMG010000356.1 coordinate 3,296, forward strand.
GCCGCGAAGACGCCGGGGATCGACGTGTGGGTAGAGCCGGGGGTAACCTTGACGTATTTGCCATGGTGGAGTTCCAGCTGATCGGCGACAAGTTCGGAGGCCGGGGCGTGGCCGATGGCGACGAAGAAGCCGTCACAGGGCAGTTCGGTAATGGCGCCGGTTTTCACATGCTTGACGCGAACGCCAGTGACGCCAAGGGGGTCGGTCGTGCCCAGAACTTCTTCGACGGTATGATCCCAAAGGGTTTCGATCTTGGGGTTTTTGAACAGCCGGTCCTGCAGGATCTTTTCCGACCGCAACGTGTCGCGGCGATGGATCAGCGTCACCTTCGACGCGAAATTGGTCAGGAACAGGGCCTCCTCGACCGCCGTATTGCCACCGCCGATCACCACCACCTCCTTGC
>JAOUMG010000357.1 GCA_029881635.1 Paracoccaceae bacterium
GGTTCTGGTGGTTGGTGCCGGCGGGCTCGGTTCGCCAGCGTTACTCTATCTGGCTGCCGCAGGTGTCGGGACCATCGGCGTCATCGACGATGATACCGTTTCAAACTCGAATCTGCAGCGGCAGGTGATCCACAAGGATGCGGATATCGGCAAACCCAAGGTCTTTTCGGCTGAAACCGCGATCAAGGCACTGAACCCTTTCGTGAAGGTGCTGCCCTATAACAGGCGCCTGACCGAGGCAGAGGCACCGGCGTTGTTCGCGGATTTTGACCTCATTCTGGATGGGTCGGACAATTTCTCCACACGCCATCTGGTCAACGCCGCCGCTGTCACGGCTGGTAAGCCACTGATTTCGGCCGCAATCACACAGTGGGAAGGGCAGATTTCGCTTTATGATCCAAAGGCCGATGCACCCTGCTACGCCTGCGTCTTCCCCAGCATTCCCGGCGAAGGACTGGCGCCCACCTGTGCCGAAGCGGGTGTCATGGGGGCGCTGCCGGGTGTGATGGGCGCGATGATGGCCGCCGAGGCGATCAAGGAAATTACCGGCGCCGGGCAAGGGCTGCGGGGGCGTGTGTTGCTTTACGATGCGCTTTACGGCGAAAACCGGGTTGTGACAGCCCATCGGCGCGCAGATTGTGCGGTTTGCGGCGCGCATTGACGCCGCTGGACAGTGTTCGCGCCACACCGTAACTTGGGCAAAATCGCTTGTGACAGGAGCTGCCAAATGAAACTGACCGCCGCACTCGTAGGCTTTGCCGCCCTCATCGCCACATCCGCCATCGCTCAGGTGCCCGATCTTGGGGGGCGCGAAGTGGTGGTGACCACTGAAAACGCCTATCCCCCTTTGCAGTTCCTCGACAGTTCTGGGGCTGCCATCGGCTGGGAGTACGACGCCATGGCCGATATCGCCAAGCGGCTGAACATGGTCGTAACCTACGAAAACACCAGCTGGGACGCGATGATCCCGGCCGTTTCCGAAGGCCAGTTCGACGTCGGAATGACCGGCATCACCATCCGCGACGATCGAAAGGCGCAGGTGGATTTCTCTGACGCCTACATGCGCTCGGAAATGGTCATGCTGGTGCGCGGCGATGAAGAGCGTTTCAATGATGGTCCATCATTCGCCGACAATCCCGACCTGTTGATGGCCGCCCAACCTGGCACCACACCTTTCTATGTCGGCGTTTACGAGGTGCTGGACGGCGACGAAGCCAATCCCCGCATCAAGCTGTTTGAAACCTTCGGCGCCACGGTCGAGGCCCTTAAGTCGGGCGATGTCGATCTCGTGCTGACCGATGGCACCGCTGGTAATGGTTATGTCGAGGCGTCGAACGGTGGGCTGAAAATCGTAGGTGGACCGCTCGGCACCGAGGATTTCGGCTTCATCTTCCCCAAGGGCTCGGATCTGGTTGCACCGATCAATGCGGCGATCGCGGAAATGAAGGCCGACGGTACAATTGATGCGCTGAACAAGAAATGGTTCCTCGACTACAAGTTCGCCCAGTAATGGCCTGACCTCGCAGGGGCGGCAAAACCCCTGCGAGGTCGACCCCGATGCTGGCACCCCCGCAAAAAGACAAGGATTTTCCCTATTGGCTCGTCATCCTGATCGGGGTGGGGGCTTGGTTTTTCTATCTTGTCTGGGCCAGCGATCTTTATGCCCAAGTCATGTCAACCGTATCGCGTGGCATCGGCATCACGATCTTCGTGACGCTGGTCGGTTTTACGCTGGCTTCGGCGTTGGGGTTGCTGCTGGCTATGGCGTCATTGTCGCGCTTTGTTGTCGCCCGCCAGATGGCGCGGCTTTATATTGAAATCATTCGCGGCGTCCCGATCATCGTATTGCTGTTGTATGTGGCCTTTGCTGGCGCACCTGCTGTCATTGCGGGCTGGAACTGGCTGACAGGACCAATGGGGTTTGATCCCTTGCGGACGCGCGATTTTTCCCTGCTTTGGCGGGCGGTGATTGCGCTGACCATCGCTTATTCCGCCTTTATTGCCGAGGTGTTCCGCGCCGGGCTTCAGGCGGTTGAACCTGGCCAGATCGAGGCCGCCAAAGCGCTGGGCCTGCGTCCTTGGGCCCGCTTTCGTCACGTGGTCTTTCCGCAGGCTTTCAGGATGATCCTGCCACCGTTGGGCAACGATTTCGTGGCCATGGTCAAAGACAGCTCGCTCGTCTCGGTACTCGGGGTTGCCGATGTGACGCAGCTTGGCAAGGTGACCGCCGCCGGAAATTTCCGGTATTTTGAAACCTACAATGTTGTCGCGCTGATTTACCTGACGATGACGATAACACTCTCGCTGCTGCTACGGCGGCTGGAAAAGAAATTGCGTGACAGGCAGGAACAGTGACCGGACCGGCAGGTCGCGCCGCAACGGCTTTTCCAAGTGGAAGCTGGTTTTGAACCGCGATAGGTTGGCGGGAAAAGCGTTTGGCGGTGGTTTCCCTGTCGCGCTCTGAAGGAGATTTTCGATGACCAATCCGCTCTTGGCCCAATGGACCACGGAATTTGCGCTGCCCCCCTTCGATCTGATCGATGACAGCCAGTTCGCCCCGGCCTTTGACGCGGCATTGACCGAAGCGCGTGCTAATATTTCGCGTATCGCTGATCAGGCAGACAGCCCTAGTTTCGCCAACACCATTGCCGCCCTTGAACTGGCCGAAGAATTGCTCGACCGGGTTTCCGGTGTCTTTTACAACCTGGCAGGGGCCGACAGCACACCGGAACGCGAAGCCCTGCAGCGCGATCTTGCACCGAAAATGGCTGCATTTTCTTCAGAAGTGACGATGAATGCCGCGCTTTTTGCCCGTATCGAAGATCTGTGGCAACGCCGGGAAAACCTTGATCTGAACGCCGAAGAATTCCGTGTTCTGGAACTTTATCGGCGCATGTTCATTCGCGCTGGCGCTGCCTTGGACGGGGCCGCCCGCAACCGGATGTCGGCGGTCAAGGAACGGCTGGCCGTGCTTTCAACCTCGTTCACTCAGAACCTTCTGGCGGATGAACGTGAATGGACCATGCCTCTGGGCGCAGACGATCTGGCGGGCCTGCCTGATTTCGTCATCGCCGCCGCCCGCGCCGCTGCCGAAGAGCGCGGGCAGGAGGGTCATTTGCTGACGCTGTCGCGCTCGCTCGTCGTGCCCTTTTTGCAGTTCTCGCCCCGCCGCGATCTGCGCGAACTGGCCTATGAAGCCTGGGTGGCGCGGGGGGCCACTGGCGGGAAGACCGATAACCGGGCTATCGCCGCCGAAATCCTCGCATTGCGTCAGGAACGCGCGCAACTGCTCGGCTATGCCAGTTTTGCCGATTACAAGCTTGAAACCGAAATGGCCAAGACACCGGCGGCCGTGCGCGATCTTCTGATGCGGGTTTGGAGCCCGGCAAAGAAAAAGGCCGATCAGGACGCCGAGATTCTGACCCGGATGATGCATGAGGATGGGATCAACGGCGACCTCGAAGCATGGGACTGGCGCTATTATTCGGAAAAGCGGCGGCTAGCCGAACATGATCTGGATGAGAATATTCTCAAACCCTATCTGCAGCTTGACGCGATGATCGGGGCCAGTTTCGACTGCGCCGCGCGCCTTTTCGGTCTTGAATTTCGCCCGCTTGATGTGCCGCTTTATCACAAGGATGCCCGCGCCTGGGAAGTGACCCGCAATGGAAAACATGTGGCG
>JAOUMG010000358.1 GCA_029881635.1 Paracoccaceae bacterium
TGGCCTGTCAGGCTGGCAATATTACGACATTGCGCTGGAACTGATGGAGCGGGACGGGACGCAAAAGCGGATCACCCACCTGGACTATGTCTATTCATCGACCTGCCCTTGTTCGCTCGAACTTTCCGAACATGCCCGCCAGTCAAGGGGGCAGTTGGCCACGCCGCATTCACAACGGTCCGTGGCGCGGATATCGGTGGTGGAGGAAGGGGGCAAACGGCTCTGGTATGAAGATTTGATTGATCTTGCCCGTGCCGCCGTTCCCACCGAAACCCAAGTCATGGTCAAGCGCGAGGACGAGCAGGCCTTTGCCGAACTCAATGCCGCCAACCCGATCTTTGTCGAAGATGCCGCCCGCAGCTTTGCAGAACGGCTATTGGCAGAACCGCGTGTGGGTGATTTTCGCATTGTCGCCAGCCACCAGGAAAGCCTGCACAGCCATGATGCCGTCAGTATTCTGACCGAGGGCCCGACTTTTGCCGAAGAAAGCATCGACCCGCGTCTCTTCGCATCGTTGCACAAACCGGGTTAGTTCAACCGGTCAGCTAACCCACAAAAATCACAACAGGTACTTGGGAACCTGATTTAGGTCTTCACACGAACGCTTGACAGTTTTCGCGGGCATTGCCATGCCATCGCCATGCCCGAAATTCGGCCCGTCGGATATGTGATCGGATTGCTTGTCACCGTTCTCGGGGCGACGATGCTGGTACCCATGACGGTTGATTATGCCCTTGGGAATGGCAATGGCCAGGCTTTTCTTGAGGCGTCCCTGATTTCGGTTCTGACCGGATACGCGCTGGCGAAATCCTGTCAAAACCGCGCGGCGGGTGGGCTTAACAACCGGCAGGCATTCTTGCTGACATTCCTCATCTGGGTGGCGTTGCCACTATTCGGGAGCCTGCCGTTTATCATAGGTGAGCCGGATGTATCATTGACCGATGCCTATTTTGAGGCGGTATCAGGCATTACCACCACGGGCTCGACCGTGTTTGTCGGTCTCGACGATTTGCCCGCCGGTGTGAATTTGTGGCGTGGAATTCTGAACTGGCTCGGTGGACTGGGGATTGCCTTCATTGCGATGATCTTTCTGCCATTGATGCGGATCGGTGGCATGCAGTTCTTTCGCACAGAAGGCTTTGATACCATGGGGAAAATCCGCCCCAGGGCTATTGATATCGCGATATCGCTTCTGAAGATCTATGCGGTGCTAACCGGCATTTGCGGGCTGGTTTACTGGTTGTTGGGCATGACGCTTCTGGATGCCACCGTTCATGCGATGGCGACACTCTCGACGGGCGGTTTTTCTCCGGCGGATGCGTCTTTTGGCAAATATGCCGGGGCTGCGGAATATGCCGGGGCCCTATTCATGATCCTTGGCAGCCTGCCTTTCATCCGTTTTGTGCAGATGACAGGTGGATCCCTCAGGCCGTTGCTGGAGGATGCCCAGGCGCGGGCTTTCCTGTCTTGGCTGACCATCGGGATCGTTGCGGTGGTGACGTACCGGTTGGCCGTTGATGGCGGCGCACCCGAACTGGTCATGCGCCAGACGCTGTTTAACTTTGTGTCTGTGTTTTCGGGTACGGGATTCTTTTCGGCGGATATTTCTGGCTGGGGGCCATTTGCGATCATCGTGGCTGCAATTGTCGGTATGATAGGGGGGTGCACGTCGTCAACCTCGAGTGCGCTCAGCGTGTTTCGGGTTCAGGTGCTTTTTGCCGCCATAGGTACACATATCCGGCTAAGTCATTCGCCGAACCGGATTGCGCCGATAATGTATGGCGGGCGCCGGGTTGAGGATGATGTCGTCAATCAGATCATCCTGCACATGACGAGCTATGTGTTTCTGATTGGATTGATGTCGCTGGTGCTGACATTTGACGGGGTAGATATGACATCAGCCTTCTTTGCCAGCTGGACCTCCATCGGCAATATCGGGTTCGGCGTAGGGGCCGCGGTTGCGCGCACCGGCACCATGGTTGATTTTTCCGATTTGTCGAAATGGATCATGATCCTGGCGATGGTGATGGGGCGGTTGGGCCTGTTGTCGGTATTGCTTCTGGTTTTGCCCCGTTTCTGGAGAGCATGAGCGTTGTCCGGCGCTTGACAGAACTGCGGACCACAGCCATGCCAGACAGCATGTTGGATATGCGCCCCATCGGATACGTTATTGGCCTGCTGAGTGCTGCACTCGGAGTTACCATGCTGTTGCCCGCAGCGGTTGATCTGGCCAGCGGAAATGAACATTGGCCCGCTTTTGCTGAAAGCGCCTTTATCACCAGTCTAACCGGTGGGCTGATGGCGCTGGCATGTGCGAATGGCGTTAGGGCACGTTTGACGCTGCAACAAACCATTCTGCTCGCTACCGTAGTTTGGATCGTTTTGCCGCTATTCGGTGCGTTGCCTTTTTTGTTCGGCGCCACCGATGCCCGGCTCGTCGACGCTATTTTTGAGGCGATGTCCGGGTTGACCACCACCGGTGCCACGGTTTTTACCGGCCTTGAGAATTTGCCCGAAGGGCTGCTGTTGTGGCGATCGATGATGCAATGGTTCGGTGGGATCGGCATTATCGTCGTGGCGATGGTCTTCCTGCCTGAACTTCGGGTCGGGGGCATGCAGATATTCCGGTCTGAGGCGTTTGATACAGGTGGCAAGGTCTTGCCGCGGGCGACCCAGATTGCGGCACGGATCGGCGTTGCGTATCTGGGGCTGACTGTGATGTGCCTTGTCGCCTATGTCTTTGTGGGTATGTCCGGGTTTGACGCAGTCAATCATGCGATGACAACCATCGCTACAGGTGGTTTTTCAACCTATGACGCCTCATTCGGGGTGTTTCAGGGCCGCCCGGAATATGTCGCATCGGTTTTTATGATCCTCGCGGGCCTGCCCTTTGTGCGCTACGTCCAGATTATGGCCGGTTCAACGCGTCCGATGCTTCGTGACAGCCAGGTGCGGGCATTTCTTTGGGTCGTGTTCACGCTGGTCGTCGTGATTTCCGTATACAGGGTTGTTGCCAATGGTGACCATGTCGAGCACGCCCTTCGCGAAGCCTTTTTCAATGTCACCTCGATCATTACCGGCACAGGCTATGCAAGCGTCGACTATCAGCTCTGGGGGGCCTTTCCTGTCGTGCTGTTCTTCTTTATCGGCCTCATAGGTGGCTGCGCCGGATCGACCAGTTGCTCGGTCAAGATATTTCGCTATCAGCTGTTGATTGCTGCGGTGAGCGCGCAGATCCGGCGCATTCATTCACCGAACGGGCTGTTTATCCCGCGTTATGAGGGACATGCTGTCACCGACGAACTCTTGTCGTCGGTCATGGCGTTTTTCGGGGTATTTGTCCTCAGTCTCGGGTTGATCTCGGTGGCGCTTGGTCTCACCGGTCTGGACTTCGTGACTTCGGTGTCTGGGGCCGCCACGGCGATTGCCAATATCGGCCCCGGGCTTGGCGAAATCATTGGCCCATCGGGGAATTTCAAAGGAATCAATGACGCAGCCAAATGGATTCTCACTATGGCGATGCTTTTCGGCCGCCTGGAGTTGATGGTCGTGCTGGTGATCTTCTTGCCGCGCTTCTGGCGTGCCTGAGGCCGCCCCCCGCCAGCGGTTAAGCTTCCTACCCGGCTCCTAGTGATCCAGACCCCGAACCTTTGTT
>JAOUMG010000012.1 GCA_029881635.1 Paracoccaceae bacterium
AGGTCTTCCCAGCAGGCGGGCGCGGCAAGTCCGTTGGCGGCCAGCAGATCGGAGTTATAGCCAAAGCCAAGCGCGCCGGAATAGATGCCGATGGTGCGGTCACCGGCGCTTTCGGCCTGCGAGATGGCCCAAGGATGCAATTCGCCGCGCATGGGGGACACATAGGCCTCGGTCAGGCCTTCCTCGGCGGCCTGAAGATGCGGGTCACCCGTGCCGCCCCACCAGACATCACCCTTGGGGTTGGCGGATTCTGCCTTTACCTGCGCGAAAGTTTCGCCCGAACTCTTGCGGGTCATGTCGACATCAATGCCGGTGGCCTCTTCGAAGCTGCGCGCCATCAGCTGGCACCAGTCTTCCTGGGCCGAACAGTAAAGGTTGAGCTTACCCGCCGCATGGGCCGTGCCGCCGGAAGCAGCCATGATGGCAATCACGGATAACGTTAGTTTTTTGTTAAGCATTTTTATCCTCCCCAGGATTGGTCAATTTGTAACAGTTTTGTAAAACGCTAGACTTTGATTTTGGCGCTGACAAGGCTTAATACCTGAAAAGCCTTATATACTTTCGCCACCGTCGATCACGAGGGCATGACCCGTCATGAAGGAAGACTGGTCCGAGGCGAGATAAACCACGCTGTCGGCGATCTCTTCAGGTGTAGCCCAACGCCCCATTGGAATACTATTGGCGACGTATTTTTCCAGTGCCTTGCGCCCGCCCATCTGCTGTTCGAAACCGGCATTGAACACGGTATCGACAAAGCCGGGGCAGAGCGCGTTGCAGCGGATATTGTAGCGGGCATAATCGGCGGCGATCTGGCGGGTCATGGCGATAACGGCGGGTTTGGTGGTGGCATAGGCAAGCATTTCCCGGTCCACCTGCACCCCGGAATTCGACGCGGTGATGATGATCGAGCCCTTCTTGCGCGCCTTCATATGCGGGATGGCCGCACGGGCCGCCACAAAATGAGCCCGCACATTAAAGGCCCAGGACCGGTCCAGATCCTCGGTTGAAACCTGCTCAAGCGATCCGGGGCGCTGCACGCCGGCATGTGAATGCAGAATGTCGAGCCTGCCGAAGCGTTGGGCCGCCTCACCAATGGCGGTCTTTATGGCCGCGTCATCGGCCACGTCGAGCCTACGCGCATCGGCTTGCCCACCATTCTGGGCAATCTCGTCACTGACCGCCTTGGCGCGATCTTCGATGAGATCGGTCACGACCACCCTGGCACCTTCACGGGCCAGGGCATGGGCGCTGGCGCGGCCTATCCCGGCGCCCGCGCCGGTGATAAATGCGACGCGATCTTGCAAGAGAGGTGCTGATGTCATGGCGCTGACCCGCCGGCCTGTTTGCGGCCCCTTTGCAGGATCGTCTGGGCCAGGATCAGGATCGCCAGCGATGCGCCCAGAACCATGGTGCCGATGGCATTGATCTCGGGTGTCACGCCCCGGCGGATCGACGAAAAGACATAGATCGGCAGCGTGGTTTCAGACCCCGCAACGAAAAAGGCGATGATGAAATCATCAAAGCTGAAGGTGAAGCTGAGAAGGAAGCCCGCAAGGATGCCCGGAAATATCTGCGGCAGGGTCACCTGCCGGAAGGTGCCGAACGGGGTGGCGTAAAGGTCTGCGGATGCCTCGATCAGGCTGCGGTCCATCCCGGCGATCCGGGCGCGCACGATGATCACCACCAGCGCCATGGTGAAAAGCCCATGCGCTGCAATCAGTGACCCAAAACCCATCGAGAGTTTCGGTGCCTGATCGGCGATTGGCCAGATGATTTCAAGAATGGGGTTCAACCAGTTGAAAACAGTGACCAATGCGATCAATGTGGCGATGCCGATCACGATGCCGGGCACCATCACGGCAATATAGATCAGCGCATCGAAAAACACGCGCGTCCGGCCCTTGACCGATTGCAGGGCAAGGGCGGCCATGGTGCCGAACAGGCTGGCAAGCAGTGCGGATACCAGCGCCACCGTCAGGCTGGTTTTCAGGGCATCCATCACAAACGGATTGGCCAGCGCCTTGCCGTACCACTGGGTGGAGAAACCCTGAAACTGACTGGCATGGCGGCCAGCGTTAAGGCTGAACAGTGCAATGACCCCGATGGGGAAGTACAAGAAGGCATAGACGGCAAGGGCATAAATCCGCATCACACCCTCACATCAACGACACGTCATCGCGCCCACCTGCCCAGCGGCGGGTGAAACGCATATAGGCGGTGACCGTGACCAGCATGATAGCCACCAGTGTCACCGCCACGGCCGATCCATAGGCCCAGTTACGCGACTGCAGGAAAAGATCGACAAGCGCGTTGCCGACGAAAAATACCTTGCCGCCGCCCAGAATGGCGGGAATGAGGAATTCGCCCATCAAAAGGATGAACACCAGCATGCAACCGGTCGCGACTCCGGGCATCGACAAGGGCAGCGTTACATTGAGAAAACTGCGCCAGGGCGGGCAGCCCAGATCTGACGATGCCTCCAGCAGGCGTTTGTCGAGCCTTTCAAGGCTGACGAAAATCGGAAAGACCATCAGTGGCAGATAGCCGTAGACGATGCCCACAAGCACCGCAAAGGGCGTGTTGATCAACTGGACATCGCCCAGGCCAAGCGCTGAAATCAATGTCGGCAGGCCCCGCCCGCCCAGAATGAAAATCCAGGCATAGCTGCGGATCAGGATCGATGTCCAGAATGGAACGATTACCAGAATAAGAAGCAATGTCCGCCATTTAGGGGTTGTTCTTAACGCCAAAAAATAGGCCAGAGGGTAAGCGATGAGCAGACAAACCACCGTACCGATGGGCGCAAGTGTGAGCGTGTTGCGAAACGCCGCCCACCGTGCGGGCAGATTGGCGTATTGATCGAGTGTGAACGCGGGGACATAGCCACCGGCCGCCCCGCGTTCGCCAAAACTGAAGATGAACACAACCACGAGCGGCAGAACCAGCATGGTCAGAAACCATAACCCTGCCGGCATCAAAAACAGCCAGGTTTTAACCCGTGGTTGCATTCCTTTTCGCTCAGGCCGACTTGAACCGCGCCAGCAGCTCGGCCCGGTTCGGGTCGGTCAGCGTCGCAGCCGCCCCGAATTCCAGCGCACTCAGCAGATCTGCCGCCGGATAGATGATCGGGTCATTCAGCAGTTCGGCCGGCAAAAGCGCGTTGGTGCGTGCATCCGCGACCGGGTAGCCGTGGAACAGCGCCTCTTTCGCATTGTTTTCCGGCGTCAGCAGGAAATCGATCAGCGCATAGGCCGCATCCATATGAGGCGCGCCTTTTGGAATAGCGTAGAAATCGCTCCAGAGTTCACCGCCTTCCTTACCCAGAACATATTTGATTTCGGGGATGTCGGTGTTCAACTGCTTGCCGTCGCCCGTCCAGCACATGGTCATCCAGGCATCGCCCGAACGCATTGAGGGCTGGTAGTCCGAGTTGATGGCAAAGAGATGCGGCTTGGCATCCAAAAGCAGTTTTTCGGCGTCCGCCAATTCGTTCGCATCAACGGAGTTGAAGGAATAGCCGAAATATTTCAAAGCATTGCCGATGGTTGTCAGCTGATAGTCATGCACCATCGTCCGACCCGAAAAGTTGGTCATCGTCATATCCCAGAATTCCTTCCAGGTGGTCGGCGTGACGTCGCCATTCTTGGCCGTGTTGATGGCGTAACCCGTGGTTCCCCAGTTCTTGGACACAGCATAAAGCGTGTCATTTACCGTGCCGGGGCTGGCAAAGCGGGCATCAAACGCGGAAGCGTCGTAATTGGGCAGACGCGATACGTCGATTGGTTCGATCAGACCTTCATCGACATAGGTCGTGATAGTGTAGTTGGTCGGCACGAATACATCCCAGCCGGACCCGCCTGCCTGCAACTTGGCCAGCATCTCTTCGTTGGAGCCAAAGACATTGACCTGAACTGCGGCACCTGTGGCCTCGGTGAAGGCTTCGAAATTCGTGGGTTCGTGATAGTTGGGCCATGTGGCCAGGATCACCCGGTCGCCGATATTTGCCTGGCTCCAGGCCGGGCGCGGCATCAGGCCGGGCATCGCAGCCCCCAGAACCGCCGTTGCGGTACCAAGACCCGTGACGCCGAGAAAGTGCCGCCGCGTCACCGACCCGCGCTTGTAGCGCCAGAGTTCAGCCATGAATTTTTCGCGGGTGATGGTGTCATTGTGATCAGTCATTTTCTTCTCCCCATTGTCAGGTTTCAGTTCACGTAATCAGTCCGCTTGCAGCACGAGCGCAGAGCTTGTCTGCCAATACAACCAAGCGTCGTCGCCTGGCTCAAATCTGCCTTCTGCAGTTTCGGCCTGGCGCGGGACCAGCACCAGGAAATCACCGAAATTTTCGGTCTTTACGAGGTATTCTGTATGTTCCCCCAGGAATATCCGGTTGATGATCTTTACCGGCAGCCTCATGCCCGCCTGGGTGTTTGAGGGTTGTTTCCGTGCCAGCGAACATTGTTCCGGGCGCAGACTGATGGTGGCGGCGTCACCTTTGGCCAACTGGCCGACGGCCATACCTTGTAGCTTTTGCCCGTCAGGAGTTTTCAAGGCGATTTTCGGACCGTCGATTTCCGCAACCACCCCGTCGATGAAATTGGACTTTCCAACAAAATCGGCCACATAGCGGCTGTTTGGGCGGTCATAGAGATCACGGGGGCTGCCGATCTGGACGATGCGTCCGCCCCGCATGATGGCGATACGGTCGCTCATCGACAGCGCTTCTTCCTGATCGTGGGTCACCAGAACGAAGGTGATGCCAAGCTTTCGCTGCAGGCTTTGCAGTTCGATCTGCATGTCGCGGCGCAGTTTGCGATCAAGCGCAGCCATGGGTTCATCAAGCAGCAACAGTTTTGGCTGGTTGATCAGGGCCCGGGCCAGTGCCACCCGCTGCTGCTGACCGCCCGACATTTCCCAGATGCGGCGTGGGCCGAAACCGGGCATGCGCACGGTTTCCAGGGTCTGTCTGACGGCATCGTCGATCTGATCCTTGGGTGGTTTGGGTCTTTGTTGGCGCAGACCGTAGGAAATGTTGTCAGCCACGTTCAGATGCGGAAACAACGCGTAATGTTGAAAGACCATGTTGACGGGGCGGCGATGCGCGGGGACCGAATTGACCACTTCACCATCCAGCAAGATATCACCACTGGTTGGTTCTTCGAAACCGGCAAGCATCCGCAGCGCTGTGGTTTTGCCGCAGCCCGAGGGCCCGAGAAATGACAGGAATTCGCCCTTGAAAATGGTCAGATTGAGATTGTCGGCGGCCAGAACATCGCCATAGCGCTTGGTCGCGCCACGCATCTCGGCAATTCGGATTGCCGGTGCATCCGGATCAGGACTTTCAGCCGTGAACTGTTCCAAGCGGTCAATATCCATCGATACGTGTATATACCCCATTTACGCATAAACCGTATGAAACTATGGTTTTGTTGTATATACCTCAAATTGCATAGACCGACGGATAGAGGAATGTAGATGGGCACATCGTCCGTATTTTTACTGATTGGGGACCTGATTGGCGCCATCGGCACCGAAGCCTTTCCGTCAATTCTCGCCCGGTTGTTACGCAGTGTTGCGCCGTTCAACTACACCGTCGTCTTTGGGTATAGTGGTGTTGGGCGACCGCTTGACCTCTATGATGATTTTCCCTCGGGTAAGCGAAAGATTTTCGTGACCGACTATCAAGAGGGGCCATATCTGCTTGACCCTTTTTATCTCGCCAGTGCCCAGCCGGTGCCGGCGGGTCTTTACCGGATGCGTGATCTGGCCCCTGACCGGTTTTATCAGGGCGAGTATTTTCGCAGTTATTATGTCCAGACCGGGTTGGCTGAAGAAATCGGTTTTTTCATCGACATGCCGGATGATGCCCGCATCGTTTTGTCGCTGATGCGGGCAGAAAAGGTTTTTTCAGCGCGCGAGGTCAGGGCGTTGAGAGAGCTACGCCCGGTGGTCGAGCCTTGCATCAGAAAGCATTGGAATGACCTTGCGCAGCGGTTTTCCGGATCGGAAATCTCGAAGGAAGAGCGCCGTTTGCGAAATCGGATCGAGGATTCGTTTCAGACCTTTGGTGGCGATCTGTTGACACCGCGGGAACGGGAAATGGCGGAATACACGTTGAAAGGCCATTCGGCCGAGGCGATCGGGCGGATATTCGGCATTTCACCGGGAACTGTGCGCATCCACCGCCGAAACATCTATGGCAAGCTGCGCATAAGTTCGCAGGGCGAACTCTTTTCGAGTTTCATCAAGACACTGACGAATGCCCGCTGATCTGGTTTTGCAAGTAGACCGCGCAACCAGCCAAAGCCGCATAGTCATCTTCGATCACATAGACCGGGAAATCCCGCATGAAACCGGAAAACCGGCCCTTGTCGCGGAAGGCATCGGCAAAGCCGAAGGAGGCGAGGTAGGGTGTAAAGGCCCGCGCAACGCCGCCGATCAGATAGATGCCGCCGAAGGGCAGGTGGATCAGCGCCAGATCGCCTGTTACCGCACCCAGCAGGCGCACGAAGGTTTGCCCGGTCTTGGTGGCCACCTCGTCGTCACCTGCTGCGATCGCGGCCATGATTTCGGCGGCCTTGCGGTCAATCTGGTGTCCGATTTCCGCTGCCAGCCAGCCGTGAAGCTGTTCCAGCCCCCGGCCTGACAAGATGTCTTCCACCCCGGCGAACCCGTGCAGCTTTTCAACGGCCTGGGCCAGTTGCAGGTCTGTGCTACTGCGCACCGGCAGGCTGACATGCCCGCATTCGGAGGCTACGACTAACCGGCCTGCGGGCGTGTCATGTACCGGTGCCGCGTTGAAGCCGGTACCAACGCCAATCACCAGCTGCGCCGCACCTTTGGGCGGGGTAGAGGCAGGTGAAATAACCGTGCGCAGGCTTGCCTCAGCCAGATGGCCCAGACCGTGCCCCTGCGCCTGCAAATCGTTCAGGACCGCCACATGAACCGCCCCTGTGGCACGGGTGACGCTGGTGCGGTCTATGGTCCAGTCCAGGTTGGTCATGGCCGCGACCCCGTTATGGACCGGCCCGGCGACTGCCACACAGGCGCCAGCGCAATTGTCGGGGGCACCCGCCTCGGCAAGATAGGCCGCCAGAACCGCGTCGAGCCCGGAATAGTCGGCATTGGCATAACGGCGAATGCTGGCCCGGTCGATCCGCGCGCCCCCGGCGATAGCAACCCGCGTGTTGGTACCGCCAACATCTGCCACAATAGACGGGTTTCGGGACATGGGGTCGCTCACTTGTCAGGGGGCCAGCAACGGGATCGTGCGGGATTGGTCATCCGGGTGATAGGATGCTTTGGCCAAAGCCTTCAAGGCCCGGCTGCGATAAAGTCGTCTTTAGACGGCTTCTGGGACCGTGCTACCGCAAAGGGCGCTGGAATTCGGTCAGAACGCACCGTCGAGGCTGACGGCAAGGCAGAAACCCGCCAGAATCAACAGTCCGCCAGAGCTGAGGCCCATCGCCACCATTACGGCGGCGTTAAGCGTCGTACCGGAACCGGGTACGACCTGGCCAGCGAAGGACCGTCGGGTTGCGGGTGGATGATTCTGGGTCATGACGCATCTAGGCATGAGGATGGTTTCCAACGGCTTAACCATGTTCCAGAAGCCTTTCGGTTTTAGCTGAAACCTTCAAGTGTCAGAGTTTGAACAAGTCTGTTTCGAAACTAGCTATAGTGAAGCCACCGATGGCATTGGCTTCCAAAAAGATGCTGACAGCGTAATTGAAGCGGTCAAGGCAACCGATGGAAACCGGATGGCGCCTCTGGCGCGCCATCCGCTATTGGCACGGGTCTAAAGTTACTCCGCCGCGATGGTGATGACCGGTTCCATCCCGCCAAGCTCAGCATCCGACAGGTGGCATTTGATCTGATGGCCATCTTTCAACGTCCGCACGGGGGGCATTTCCGTATCGCAAAGCCCACCTGGTACTTTTGATTTCCAGCGGCAGCGCGTCTGGAACGGGCAGCCCGGCGGCGGATTCATTGCGGAAGGAATATCGCCTTCCAGAACGATACGCTTTTTCTTCACCTTGGTGTCGGCGATGGGCACCGCTGATAGAAGCGCCTCGGTATAGGGGTGGTAGGGCGGCGAGAATACCTGATCAGTTGTCCCGAGTTCGACGACATGCCCCAGATACATCACCATCACCCGGTCGCTGAGATAGCGCACGATCGACAGGTCATGACTGATGAACAGCAGCGTGGTGCGGTTCTTGCGCTGGATTTCCATCAAAAGATCGGTCACTGCCGCTTGCACCGACACATCCAGCGCCGAAACGGGTTCATCCGCCACGACGATCTTGGCGCCGCCCGAAAAGGCCCGTGCAATACCCACACGCTGTTTTTGTCCGCCTGAAAGCTGGCGCGGCATCCGGTCGGCAAATTCGCGCGGCAATTTCACCAGGTCGAGCAGTTCGAGCATCCGGTTGCGTCGGTCTTCTTCGCTATTGCCTTCGCCAAAGATCTCCAGCGCGCGAATGATCTGGCGTCCAACGGTCATTGAGGGGTTGAGCGTGTCAAACGGGTTCTGGAAAACCATCTGAACACCTGAAACCGTCTCGGTCGTCCGGTTTTCGATGGGTGTGTCCTGAATATCCTGCCCGTAAAGCATGATGGTGCCCGACGTGGCCGTTTCTAGCCCCATCAGGACTTTGGCAAAGGTGGATTTCCCGCAGCCGCTTTCGCCAACGATGGCAAGGGTTTCACCCTCATGCGCCTCAAAGCTGAGCGTTTCATTGGCCTTGACGACCTTGGTATCGCCGCCGCCAAAAAGCTTGTTGGCGCTGACCTCATAATACTTGCGCAGATCGTCCATTTTCAGCACGACCTTGCCGATCGGGGTCTTTTCCGCCTTTACAGCGGCGACCAATGGCGCGTTCCAGTCAATCTCGTTCACCCGGAGGCAGCGCGAACCGTGGCGGTCGTTGCCAGGAATGTCATGCATGCGGATATCGCCCTGATTGCACAGGCCATCCTTGAAGTAATCGCAGCGCGGGCCAAAGTTGCAGCCCTGCGGGCGTTCATGTGGCAGGGGGAAGTTCCCAGGAATAGCCACCAGCGGGCGCGAATTCTTGTCGGCACCGGGCAGGGGGATCGACCGGAACAATGCCTGCGTATAGGGATGCTGCATCTTATCGAACACATCTTTGATCGAGCCGGTTTCGACCGCCTCGCCCGAATACATCACGCAAAGCCGGTTGCAAGTATCGAGGACGAGGCCAAGATTGTGGCTGATGAAAAGCATGGATGTGCCGTATTTCTCGCCCAGATCCTTGACGAGATCGACGACGGCGGCCTCGACCGTCACGTCGAGCGCGGTCGTGGGTTCGTCGAGGATGAGAAGAGCTGGCTTCGACATCAGCGCCATAGCGATGACGATACGCTGCTGCTGGCCGCCCGAGAGCTGGTGCGGGAAGGAGTTGAGGATGCGCGCGGGGTCGGGCAGGCGCACGTCGGCCACCACTTCCAGCGCGCGCTTATGCGCCTCTTCAGCCGAGACGCCTTCGTGGATCATCGGCACTTCCATCAGCTGCTTGCCGATCTTCATTGCCGGATTGAGCGAGGCCATGGGTTCTTGGTAGATCATGGCGATTTCCGAGCCGCGAATGTCGCGCAGTTCCTCTTCGCTCATCGTCGTCAGGTCGCGGCCCTTGAACTTGATGGTGCCGCCAGTAATGCGGCCATTCTTGCCAAGGTCGCGCATGACCGCCAGCGCCACGGTGGATTTGCCGCAACCGCTTTCGCCGACAAGGCCCATTGCCTCACCGGGTTGCACGACGCAGGAAAAGTCCATGACAGCGGGGATTTCCCGCAGGCGGGTGAAGAAAGAGATAGAGAGGTTTTCAATCTCCAGAATCGGGCCGTCATAATCCCATTTGGTCATAGCGTTCCCCTCAATCCCTCAGACTTTCTTCACGCAGACCATCTGCGAGAAGGTTGAGCCCCAGAACAAGGCTCATCAGCGCCAGCGCCGGTACGATTGCCGGGTGTGGTGCGATGCTCATCAGTTTGCGGCCGGCATTGATGGTCGACCCCCAATCGGGGCTTTCGGGGCTAAGGCCAAGACCGAAGAAGCCCAAAGTGCCGAGCAGGATCGTGGTATAGCCGATGCGCAGGCAGAAATCGACGATCAGCGGACCGCGGGCGTTGGGCAGGATTTCCCACAGCATGATGTACCACGGCCCTTCGCCACGTGTCTGGGCGGCAGCGACATAATCGCGTGTCTTGATGTCAAGAACGATGCCCCGGATGATACGATAGACGGTGGGGGCGTTAACGAACACGACCGACACGAACACGATCAGGATATTGCCGGGCAGGGCAATGAAATCCATCGCCTTGGGCAGCAATGCGACGCGGGTACCCGGTTCGGAAACCAGCGCCAGATAGGCCCAGCCACCGATCAGCACGACCCCGGCAATCAGAATGTTGCGCAGGTTTGGCCGGACATAATACCGCGAATTCAGCAGCACCGTCAGGAAGATCAGCGGGAAAAGGAAAAGCACAACCGCCATATATTGCGGCAATCCGGTTTTCACCATTTCCGGTGTCACCAGCAGATAGAACAGCAAGATGACCGGGAAGGCGAGGATCAGGTTGGCAAGGAACGACAGGAATGTGTCGAGCTTGCCGCCGTAATATCCTGCAGGCAGGCCCAGAGTAATTCCGACCATGAAGGCGAATACTGTGGCCAAGGGTGCGATCTGGATCACCACGCGGCTGCCCAGCACCATGCGGCTGAACACATCACGGCCAAGGTGATCACCCCCCAGAATGTACCAGCTGCTGCCGTCCGGCGCGATGGTGCCCGGCAGCTTGTTCTTCAGCTGGCTGATCTGGCTTAGCGTGTCATGTGTGACGATCATATCCGCGAACAGCGCGGTAAAGACCCAGAACATGACAATGCCAAAGCCGATCATGCCGATGGTGGAATCGAAAAGTTTTCCATAAAGCCCCAGGCGTCGTTTATAAGTGATCGACAGCGCGTAGGTGATGATCAGTGCCAGCCAGACGGGCCAGAACTGGGTGAAGAAAGTCGCGATGATAGTGCCCCAACCATGTTCTTGCATGTCAGCTAATCCTGATTCTTGGGTTGAGGAAGACATAGCCCACATCGGAGATGAGCTGCGTCACGAGAACCACGACCACGGCAACAACCGAACAGCCCAGCAATAGCTGGATGTCGTTATTGCCGGCAGCCGAGACCAGCGTCCATCCGAAACCCTTGTAGTTGAAGAGCGTCTCGACGATGACCACGCCGTTCAAAAGCCACGGGAATTGCAGCATGATGACGGTGAAGGGGGCGATCAGGGCGTTCCTGAGCGCGTGTTTCATGACCACGTTCTTGAAGCTGACGCCTTTCAGGCGGGCGGTGCGGATGTATTGGGCGGTCATAACCTCGGTCATCGAGGCGCGGGTCATTCGGGCGATGTAGCCGATGCCGTAAAGCGCAATGGTCAGGACCGGCAGAAAGAAGTTCTCAAACGTTATGCTGTCCATGGCGCTGGTAGCAGTGCCCTTGAACCATTTGAGCCCCACGAGAGAGGATGAGAATACAACGATCAGAATGACGCCCGAAACGTATTCCGGCGTCGCAGTCGTGGCGATGGAAAAGGTGGAAAGACTGCGGTCCAGTTTGGTGCCTTCGCGCATCCCGGCCAAAACGCCGATGATAAGTGCCGAGGGCACCATCAGGACCATGACCCAGAACATCAATATTCCTGTCAGCCCAAGCCGCGTGCCGATGATTCCGGCGACATCTTCCTTGAACACCGTTGAAAAGCCCCAATACCCTTGCAAGACGCCGCAGAACCGCGATGCGGTTGCCGGGTCTTCGCCCTTGGCAATACAGCGCCCGGACACCTCGCCGCTATCTGCGGTATTTGTCCAGCCGGGCATGACACCCAACCATTCGCCATATCTCACCAGAACTGGCTGAGCATAGCCGTTCTTGTCCAGCCAGCTTGCGACCTCTTCATCGCTGATGCGCGACCCAGCCTCGGACTTGGCGACTTTTTCAAGGTTTGGCGGCAGATTAGTCAGATAAAACACGATGAAGGTCAGGCACAAGGCCGTCAGAATCATCGTGAATATGCGCCGTAAAAGGAAATTCAGCATGTCACAACCCTTCCTGCCCGAAACTATGGGCGGACCGCAGGCACCAGAAAAAGCGTTTCAGGGTTAGTTCGAGGTTTGGGATGCCATTGCATATACAGCATTGGCAGAATTTACGATTTGCCCCAGACCCGAAACACTTTCCCGGCAGATGTGAAGTGGGGGGCGCAACTGCAATGCGCCCCCCAAATCTGCTTTAGAATTAGGCCTCGATCCACCACTTGTAGTGATGCATCTCAAAGGTCGGGTGCATTTCCGTCCCTTTCACGCCCGCACGGTAATGGCGGTAAACGTTCCGCCAATAGGGCTGGATAACCACGCCTTCATTTTGCATGACGGCTTCGATCTTGGCCATGACTTCGCGGCGTGCATCCGCGTCGGCGATGGACATGGCTTCGGCCAGCAGCGCATCAAACTCGGCATTGTTGAACGCCGTTTCGTTCCAGGCCACACCGCCCTTGTAGGCCAGCGCCAGAACCTGCACGCCAAGCGGGCGCATGTTCCATTCGGTTGCCGAGAACGGATATTTCAGCCAGTCGTTCCAGAAGGTAGAACCGGGCAGGATCGTCCGCTTGATGTTGATGCCAGCATCGCGGATCTGTGCTGCAACCGCATCACAGCTTGCTGCCTGCCAGGCGTCGTCGATCGAGATCAGTTCGAACTCTGCATCGCCCAGACCTGCTTCGTCTACCATTGCCTTACCGGCAGCCGCATCGACCGTCAGCGGCGGCAATTCGGCGTATTCCGGATGGATCGGGCAGACATGGTGGTTTTCGGCAGGCGCGCCAAGCCCGGCATAGCCAAGATCAAGCACCACCGAGTTATCGACCATCTTCTGGAAGCCGGTCCGCACGCGGACGTCCTTGTAAAGATCGGAGTCCTGGTTGAAGCGAACGCAGAGCGTTGCCGCCGTTACCGCTTCGGATTTTTCCCAGCCAAGGCCGTCGAAGATTTCGACGAACTCACCATCGGTCCGATAGGTGACATCGATTTCTTCGGATTCAGCCGCTGCCACCAACGATGACGGGTCGGTGCCAAGATCGATGAACTCGATCCGGTCAAGGTATGGGCCGCCGTAAACTTCGGTGCCCCACCATGTGTGATCCGGGTTGCGGACCAGCACCTGCTTGACGCCGACTTCGTTGGTTTCCGGCATCCAGGCACCGGTGCCGATCGGGTTGGCGCGTGGGTCGCCATTGTCATAAGACGAATGCATTACCGCAGCGGGATAGTCGGCCATACCGACGATGATGGTGATATCCGGAGCCGGAAGCACCAGTTTGACGGTGTGGCTGTCAACGGCGGTGATAGCGCCTTCGCGGGCCGATTTCGTGTTCTCATCCACGAGGCTGCCCATGCGGGCGGCCATGGAGTTACCTTCGACATTGGCATCG
>JAOUMG010000360.1 GCA_029881635.1 Paracoccaceae bacterium
GGACAGGGCGACCACCAGATCAAATCCGGAAAGATCGTCGCCCCATTGCTGCATTTCCTCAAAACTGCGCGACCGGTGGCGTGACAGTTCGATGCCGATTTCGTGGCAGACAGAAATGGCAAAGCCGTCAATTTCCAGATCGTTCCTGACACCAGCCGATTGGATATAACAGGCCTTGCCATAGAGCTTCTTCATCAACCCTTCGGCCATGGGCGACCGAACTGCGTTATGATCGCAACAAAACAGCACCGATGTGGGTAGTTTTCCCGCCACGGATCAACCCCCGAAATGCAAAACGCAAATGAGGGTAAAGAGCCGACGGGCCGTATCGATGTCCAGATCGGCCTTGCCCTCCAGTCGCTCTTGCAAAACCCGCGCACCTTCGTTGTGGATACCACGGCGCGCCATGTCGATGGCTTCGATCTGACTGGGTGGCAGGCGTTTGACAGCTTCGAAATAGCTTTCGCAGATCTGGAAATAGTCCTTTACCACTTGCCGGAACGGGCCCAACGACAAATGAAATTCGGCCACCTTTTCACGGCTTTCCACTTCGAGATCAAAGACCAGTCGTTTTTCGCGGATCGACAGCGCCAAGCGGAAAGGCCCGGCTGGGGCAGCAGCCCCATTTTTTCCCGGCACCGCAAAACTATTGTCTTCCAGCAGGTCGAAAATTGCGACCTTTCGTTCCTGTTCGATCTCGGGGGTCGGGGCTGGCAATCCGCGATCGTCAATCTCGATATGGCAGATACGGCTCATGTCTCCCTCTCCTGGTTCAACCGGTCCAGGCGCGCGCGAACAGAAAGCCCGTGGGCCTCAAGGCTTTCGGATATTGCCAGCCGTTCAGCCGCAGGGCCAATGGCGCGCAGCGCTGCAGGTGACATCCGGGCAAGGGTCGTGCGTTTGAGAAAATCCATCACCGACAATCCACTAGAAAACCGCGCCGAGCGTGCCGTTGGCAGCACATGGTTTGGCCCGCCTACGTAATCGCCAATTGCTTCGGGAGTCCAGCATCCGAGAAAAATCGCCCCTGCATGGGTGATCCTGGCGGCCAGTGCGTCAGGGTCTGCCACACATAACTCCAGATGTTCCGGCGCCACCCGGTTCGACAGCTCTGCCGCCTCAACCAGATCGCGGGTGACGATGACGGCGCCAAAGTCACGCCAACTGGCCGCAGCAATGGCCCTGCGCTCTAGCGTTTCAAGGCGCTTTTCTACCGCCTGAGCCACCGCTTGGCCAAAGGCAGCGTCATCGGTAATCAGGATCGACTGGGCGCTTTCGTCATGTTCAGCCTGACTGAGCAGGTCGAGTGCGATCCAGTCGGGATCGTTATCCGCATCGGCGATAATCAGAATTTCCGACGGCCCGGCAATCATGTCGATGCCAACCTTGCCAAATACGCGGCGTTTTGCGGCAGCGACATAGGCATTTCCGGGGCCGGTGATCTTGTCGACGGCTTGGACTGTTTCGGTGCCATAGGCCATCGCCGCAATCGCCTGCGCCCCGCCGATGCGGTAGATCGTATCCACACCCGCCAATCGGGCGGCATAAAGCACCAGCGGATTGACCACACCTTCGGGCGTCGGGCAGCAGATCACCAGTCGCTCCACCCCCGCCACGCGTGCGGGAATGGCATTCATCAGGACAGATGACGGATAAGAGGCGAGACCACCGGGCACATACAGGCCTGCCGCTGAAACCGGCGTCCAACGCCAGCCAAGCTCTGCCCCTTGCGGATCGGTCCAGCGCTCATCTTGGGGCATCTGCCGGTCGTGGTAGGCACGGATGCGCTCGGCCGCCAGTTCAAGCGCTGCGCGGTCATGTGGCCCGACTTTCGCGCATTCTTCTTCAATCTCTGCCGCCGAAAAGACCATCGTAGCGGCGGTCAGATCCAGCCTGTCAAACCGCGCCGTCAATTCCAGAACGGCGTTGTCACCCCGGGCGCGCACATCTGCTATGATGGCGGCCACCGTGTCATCGACATCCGGCGCGTCTTCACGTTTGGCCGTCAGAAGGGTATCAAACCCGTCCGTGAAATCCGGCGCGCTGGTTGACAGGTAAACAGGCATGGCGGCACTCCTCAGTCACGGTTTCCATTACAGGGGGCACCGTCCAGCCTCAAGCATTTGCCGCAGCCAATTCTGATAAGAGTTTCATTTGGTGCAGGTATTTTCGGGCAACCAAGGGGGCACTTGCCGTTCAGCCCAACATTTCAAAAGCAGTGCAAAGTCACCATGCTGCAATTCTTGTGCCAAAAACGCCTAAAGATCGCGCCGCATGGTTATTTCGCAGACCCCGCAGGAGGGTTGAGGTCGATCGGAGCCGGTGATCGTCTGAAACCCTGCGCGTTGATAGGCGGATTGAGCCGCTTTGTTGGCAGCACCCACTTCGAGAAAGATTTCGGTCATCCCCGCGGCCGCGGCATCCGTCACGATTGCGGTGATCAACGCTTGGGCAGTGCCCTTGCCGCGCGCCGCTGGCGAAACAAACACGCTCTCGACCCAGCCGCGCCGGGGCAAAGCTGGGTTTTCATCACAGCTCCATGAAATACAGCCGACGGGCCGGTCACCGTCAAAAGCCAGAAAGATATGAGTTGCGGCAATGCGTGCGGCAAAATCCGCGATTGGCCGGTCAGCCCAGTCCTCAAGCTGGGAAGCAAAGGCTTTGGGCGCTGTCGCCAGCGCTTCGAGCCTGATATCGCGCCAGAGCGGTGCCTCGGCGGTCGTGATCTTTCGAATGATCATGCCGGGTGTTCGGGCGTCCTGCGCGATGGCGCCAGATAAGGCCGGGTCACGTCCTTCAGTGTCACATCCATACATTCAACCTCGGCGGCAATCGCGCCATCACCGGCCAGGATCAACTCTATGCGGCCCGTGCCATCTTCGCCCGGTGCCCAGTTCAGCGACAGAATCGACAGAACGGTATCTCCGTCGTTGCGGTCCACCCCTTGCGACGAAACGGTGCCCACATCACTGATGACCAATAGTGACCGAACACGCTCATAGCCGCGCCCGCGTGCTTCTGCGGCGGCCTGATCCTCCCAACGGAACCGATTGATGAGGAAGGCCAGCCTGCGGGCCTTGGGTTCCCATTTCATGTCGCTGGCGACTAAAACCGCGTCCTGACACAGCGCCGAGATGACCAGCAATTCCTCAGCGTCATAAGCCTTAAGGTGCAGCGGGCGTTCCGCCCCGTCCTCAAACCGTGCATCTTCTGCCATAGCTGTCCCTTTATTCGGTCCTGATGCGCTCAATCCGCGCGCCGCATGCCGACAGTTTATCCTCGACCCGCTCATAGCCGCGGTCAAGGTGATAGACACGGCTGACAACGGTTTCGCCCTCGGCGGCAAGGCCAGCAAGGATCAGCGACACACTGGCGCGAAGATCGGTGGCCATGACCCTTGCACCTTTCAGCCGCTCGACACCCGTTACCGTTGCATGACCACCGTGAACCTCTATTTCAGCACCCATACGGGTTAGTTCCGGTGCGTGCATGAAGCGGTTCTCAAAAATCGTCTCTTCCAGAACGCTGACGCCATCTGCGGTACACAGCAGCGCCATCATCTGGGCCTGCAAGTCAGTCGGAAACCCAGGAAAAACCTCGGTACGTACGTTAACC
>JAOUMG010000011.1 GCA_029881635.1 Paracoccaceae bacterium
GGCTGAGCGAAACTTTTCGCGCAGATTGTTGGCCGCATTCATCGCAGTACGCTGCCGGTATGTCGGGCCGAAACGGGCAAAGGCGAACCAGGCCTCATCCCAAAGGAAAATCAGATCGGGTTTGATGGCCAGGCACTCCTCCATCACCCTTTCAACGTTGTAGACAATGCCGTCGAACGTACAGTTGGTCAGCAGCAGCATCCTGACCTGGTCGAGTTTTCCTTCCGCCCGCAGTTTCAGCAACTGGTGCTTGATTTCATGAAGCGGCACGGCCCCGTACATCGAATATTCATTCAGCGGGTAACTATCGAGATAACAAACCTTCGCACCTGACAGCACCATGCCGTAGTGATGTGATTTGTGACAATCGCGGTCCACCAGCACAATATCGTCGGGCCTGACCAAGGCCTGCACGACAATCTTGTTGCAAGTTGAGGTACCGTTAGTGGCAAAGAATGTCTGCTTTGACCCAAAGGCGCGCGCGGCCAGTTCCTGCGCCTCCTTGATCGGCCCGTGGGGCTCCAACAAACTGTCGAGCCCGCCAGACGTTGCCGAGGTTTCGGCCATGAAGATGTTGGGTCCATAAAACGCGCCCATATCCTGAATCCAGTGGCTGCGCGTGATGGATTTACCGCGGCTGATCGGCATCGCATGGAAAACGCCTGTCGGCTGCTTGGAATACTCTTTCAGGGCTGTGAAGAAAGGCGTCTTGAACCGTGCCTGAACACCCCGAAGGATGTTCAGGTGAAGCTCCATGAAATCTTCCTGATTATAGAAAACGCGTCGGCAAATCCCCAGATCGAGACCCGCGACATCCTCGACAGACCGGTCGGTTACCAGATAGGCATCAAGTTCGGGCCGTACCTTTGCGATCAGACGGCACAGCTCAGGGCCGTAATTGGTCGGCGATAGCGCCTCAATGTCTTCGATCCCGCCAGCACGGTTCAAATATTTTGTCAGGATCGACAGTTCGACCTTGGATTCCATCTTGAGACCGGGGCGAACCACGATGGCTTGAATATTGTGGTTGAAAAGCACACCGATAAGCGCGTCCTGCAGGCTGGGCACCACAACCGGTTCATAGATGAACGCATCATCGGGGCGGCGCATCGCCACCATATTCGACCTGAGCCAGCGTTCCTGATGTTCGTTCACATCATCGACAATCATCACTTCGAAATAGGGCTTGGTCAGCGCACGCGCCTCGGGCGATAGCATCGCCTCATCGTCATGTTCCTCGGCATCAGCGGAATCGCGGTCAAGCGGGATATGGCGGCGGCGATAGGCACCCGTTGTCAATGCGCGCGTAACGCGGCGCACTGCAAAGGCAACATCATCTATCTTTCCGTGTTCAAACTGGCGGCGCATATAGTCAAATGCAGTGACGCCGGGAAAGGCCCAATAGGCTTCAATCAGGGCCAAGGATTCAAACAGATCGAAAACCTTCTGCCGCGTCGCCTTGGCGTGACGTCCTTCGGGACTGCGCACTAACAGATCAAGCGACTCGCGCAATCCACTCCAGCGGTCGGCCCGAAGCTGGACCGCAGAATAGTAGTCGCTCATTGACTGCATCATGTCTTCCTTTCAGCGTCGCCTAGATGCGGCGGAAATTCTCAAAGACAGTGCGTTGGTACTTTTCAGCCAGATACTGTCTTTCCGAGAACATAGGGTTCGTGCAATCCGCCACCTTTGAACTGTGGTACATCCTTGATCCGCGACGTATCAGAGTAAGCGACATCACGCAGATTAGGCGCGAGGCCAGCAGTCGACCCCTGACGCGGCGTTTCAAGCGGTCCGAGACTGTGCAGATATGTGTCGGTCCCGCTGGCCCGGTCATAGACTGAAAAATCTGTGGACCTGTCGCGGAAGCTTTTGAGCACCTGCCCCAGCCCCTTCAAGCCGGTTTCGCGCTGTCGGCGCACAGTGGACAGATCAATCTCGATCGGGAACATGTCCTCTTGCCCGGCAGACTGATGCAGAACCGTGGCAGACGGGTCAATCACACAGGACCGGCCATTGCCACCTGCGCCAAGCCCGTTCACATCAACCACATAGCATTGAAACTGTGCGGCCGTGGCGCGGGCAATTGACAGCTCTGCATCGCGGTCGGTTGTGCCCGTCAGAACCGGGTGCAGCAGCACCTCGACCCCCTGACTGGTCAGCTGCCGCGTGGTTTCAGGAAACCAGATATCATAGCAGATCGACAGGCCGAACCGGCCAACACCCGGTACATCAAATACACAAAACTCAGTGCCCGCGCTGACTTCGGTTTCATATGGACGGAAGGGAAACATTTTGCGGTAGGCTCTGACAACCTCACCTTCCGGATTGATCACCAGCGAAGTGTTGAAAATGCGCCCATCATCAGCGCGTTCAAACATCGAACCGGGGATCAGCCAGACATTATGCCGACGTGCCGCCGCCTGAAACTTCTCGATATGTTCGTTCATCAACGGAAGCGCAAAACGTGGCAGCGGCCCAAGTGGTGCCAGTTCGCTGAACAACACCATTTGCGTCCAGGGAAAACGCGCCATCAAAATATCAAGCCGATGCAGCATACCATCGGTATTTGGTTGCAAGGCGTTCACATACATCTGAACGCCAGCAATCGCGAAGGGGGTCATTTAAACTCGTTCTCCGTTTTTTCAGGATGTCCCGATTGGCGACCATCCTGCATTTTTATCAGCCTACCATACTCATATCCGCACCGACGGTGTGAACATGGTGCAAACCCCCATGGCATGGCCCTTAGTGCATGTTAATGTACGAAACTGCATTGGTCCACAGGAGCTTTTGAACAGTCAATCCTGCGCAACAAACACGTTTTCCAATGTCCCATTGTGTCAGATCATGCGTATGACATCTTTGTCGATGGCCAGCATGTAACCCCGGCGCGAAATGTTCTTGACCAGCAATTCTGAAACCATCTGATTGCCCAAGGCATCACGCAGACGTTTGATACGCATGGCACCGGCGGCTTCGTCGCAATCCGCGGCATTTCTGCCCGAAATTACCGCCTCGATCTCCGCACCGGACATGACATCATCATCCATCCGCGCCTCGGCCAGAACTGACAGAGTTTCAATTGCCGCCGCCGTCAGCTTGAACTCCATGTTGTTCAGCAATACCGCATTTTCTGACCTGCTAATGAGCAACGAGGATACCTGGATGCCTTGCCGCTCCACCTCGCCCATACGCTTGTTCAGCGCAACGATCATGACCAAAAACACCAATGCAGCAATCAACAGAGCCGTTGCAAACACCAGCAGAACAAAGATGACTGTCCGGTAGCTGGTCAATACTTCTGAAAACGCCGTACCGGATTGGGCCAGGATTTCCAGCAGCTTGATCTGCTCACCCGAAGTCAGCGCGTCATTTTCGACAAAGATCCGTTCGACCCGTGAATTGAAGGCGTTTGCGTCCGGCAGGGCCATGAACAACAAAAGCGCTGCCAAACTGAGGATCACGACAATAGCCACTATGCCCCAGACAACCACACGGTTGCCGGAACGCAGCGCATCGGTTGCCACAAAGGGTGTATCCGTCACGGGACTTGTTTCCTTGGGTTTCGTTTATCCGCCCCCAAGGATGGAGACAATGGCCAGAAGCGTCCAGCCCTCCTTTTGCAATTTCGGTGCCAGCGCCTTGGCGGCGGCGGCCTTGGACGCGCAGGCAGCGTCCGGCAAATCGGCCACGCCAAAGTCGAGGCGCAGCGGGTTGTCCATCTTGGCCTTGTACTCAACGCGGCAAGCAGCGTCAGCCGGCTGGGCGGACAATAGGGCGGCCATGGCCGCAATGAGAAGGTACATGTGTTTCATAGCCGCAGATGCTGCCGATAACCCGTCAGATATTCAATAACATTAAGGCGTTCGAACAGAGTTATTGGATAGCGCAGCGGTGTTATTGTTTCTCACCCCCGACTTCCCCCAACTTGGTTGTACGACATCCGGCAGCTCAGCCTCCCGGAAACCTGTACCGGAACCAGCAAAGGAGAAATCCAATGAAAAGCCGCCTGATTGCCGCAGTAACCGCTGTCGCCATTGCCTTTACCAGCGCAACTGCCGCCCCGGCCTTCGCTGATAGCAGGACAGACAAGCAAGTACTGACTCTGCTTTTGGGCGCTGCTGCGCTTGGTCTTATTCTGAACGAATCCAAGAAAAAGAAAGAACGGCGCGCCGCGACAGTCTCGCGCGACATTGTGCCCTATCTGCCTCCGGTGGGGCGCGACCGCGACCGCCACTGGGATCGTGACAGATACCGCGATCACGACTGGGATCGTCGCAGAGGTCATACGGATCGGCGCGATAGGTTGCTTCCTTCGATCTGTGCATATGAGCTGAAGAACTACAATGGCCGCAGCCGGGTCGTTTCCCGCCAATGTCTTGCAGATTACGGGATGCATCGTGGCCTGCCGCGTGAATGCGCCTTTGAAGCCAAGGGCAAACGCGGTTGGGGAACGGTCTATGGTGCGCGCTGTTTGCGTAGAAATGGTTACAAGATCGCCAATATTCAATTCTGACGGTGGGTTTGTCAGAGCAGTCGGCGCGTGGTTTCCAATTTCCCCCCCGCGTCGAAATCTTGGCGGGTGCTGCGGCACCCGCCTTTTTTCTTGTATCAGGAAATAATACGCGCAAGGTGCCGCCATGGCGGATTTACCTGATTTCAGTTTTGAGGTGGCCGCGTCGGCGCGCGGTTTCGCACGTGTCGTCGGCGTTGATGAGGTCGGTCGCGGGCCGCTTGCCGGCCCGGTGATGGCCGCTGCGGTAAGGCTTGATCCTGCACACATTCCCCATGGGCTGAATGATTCAAAAAAGCTCAGCGCGCACCGGCGCGAA
This sequence comes from Paracoccaceae bacterium, assembly GCA_029881635.1. GTDB lineage: Bacteria > Pseudomonadota > Alphaproteobacteria > Rhodobacterales > Rhodobacteraceae > Albidovulum. The sequence continues at coordinate 4,836 of JAOUMG010000011.1, forward strand.
GCGGTCTTCGATGAGATCATTACCCTCGCCGAGGTTTCGGTGGGCGAAGCCAGCGTTGCCGAAATCGATGAATTGAACATCCTGCGCGCCAGCCATCTGGCGATGTGCCGCGCCGTTGAAGGACTGGCCATTCACGCGGACCATGTGCTGATCGACGGAAACATGATTCCGCGCGGTTTCAGCTATAGTTCCGAAGCCGTGATAAAGGGCGATGGCCGATCTTTATCGATCGCTGCGGCATCCATCGTGGCAAAAGTGTTGCGTGATCGCATCATGGTGGATTTGGCGCAACAATACCCCGGCTACGGCTGGGAAAGAAACGCCGGTTATCCGACAAAAGAGCATCTGGACGCGCTGCAAAATCTTGGTGTGACCGCTCATCATAGGCGTTCATTCAAACCTGTCCACAACATCTTGTGCCAAGCAAAATCAGTAAGCTGTTGATTCAAAAAAGAATTTGACGGCGAATCGCCAATGAATCATCTTACCTGGCAACACACCGGCATCAAAGTCGGGGCAACACACCGGCTGTCCACGCCGGACATGAGGCAGAGATGACAAAGACCAAGACAAAGGAAGGTGCAATCCTTCCGCTCAATCAGATTCTGGCAGGTGACTGTATTGAACAGATGCGTGCATTACCGGCAGAATCCGTTGATCTGATATTTGCCGATCCGCCTTATAATCTGCAATTGAAGGGCGACCTGCACCGGCCTGACAATTCCAAGGTGGATGCTGTCGATGATCACTGGGATCAGTTTGACAGCTTCAAAGCCTATGACAACTTCACCCGGAACTGGCTTTCAGCCGCGCAGCGGTTGCTAAAACCGAATGGCGCGATCTGGGTGATCGGTTCTTATCACAATGTCTTCCGTATGGGGACGGAACTGCAAAACCAGGGGTTCTGGATTCTGAACGACGTGGTTTGGCGTAAATCTAACCCGATGCCGAATTTTCGTGGAAAACGTTTTACCAACGCCCATGAAACGCTGATATGGGCCTCAAAATCCGAGGGTGGCAAATACACGTTCAACTACGAAGCGCTGAAAGCGTTGAATGAAGGTGTACAGATGCGGTCGGACTGGGTTTTGCCTTTGTGCACCGGCCATGAACGGCTGAAGGATGATGCGGGCGAAAAAGCCCATCCAACCCAAAAACCCGAAAGCCTGCTGCACCGTGTGCTGGTCGCAACGACCAACCCCGGCGATGTCGTGCTTGACCCGTTCTTTGGCACCGGCACAACAGGTGCAGTGGCGAAAATGCTGGGCCGCGACTTCATCGGAATTGAACGCGAAGAAGCTTATCGTACCGTCGCCGAAAAGCGCATTGCCAAGATCCGGAAGTTTGATCGCGAAGCGCTGGAAACAACCGGATCGAAACGCGCCGAACCGCGCGTACCCTTTGGTCAGGTCGTTGAACGCGGGATGCTGCGCCCGGGGGAAGAGCTGTTTTCCATCGGCAATCGTTTCAAGGCCAAGGTGCGCGCCGATGGCACGCTGATCGGAAATGATGTCAAAGGATCGATCCATCAGGTAGGCGCCCATCTTGAAGGTGCGCCCTCCTGTAATGGCTGGACCTACTGGCATTTCAAACGGGATGGCAAGATGGTCTCTATCGACATCCTGCGCCAACAGATCCGCGCTGAAATGGAAGCGGACCAACCGGGTCGCCATCACTGAACATATCAAGATACCGCCGGTGCCTGTGGTCTGACCACAGACGCCAACTTAACCCCGCCGGATTGCACCCCCGGCGGGGCTTTTTTTGGCGCGGTGTCGTGGTTGCACTCGCTCTCTGCGACAGGGGTACATCCGTCGATGCGGAACTGATTCTGATCAGCTGGCGCCTTTGGGGAATGGTAACCGGCCTTTGTTGTAATCCGTCCAGTCCGATACCTCCGGATAGAACTGCCGGCGCCACGCCCTGACACGCGGGTTCATTGCGCGCCGCCAAAGCGGTGGGATCATCGCCAATGCAGTCATCGCGGGATAACCATAGGGCAATTGTGGCGCTTCATCGGGGCTGTAGGTTTGCAGCAACGGAAAGCGCCGGTCAGGTTTGTAATGGTGGTCGGAATGCCGTTGCAGGTTGATCAACAACCAGTTCGATACCTTGTGTTCCGCATTCCAGCTGTGCCTTGGTTGAACGTTTTCGTACTTGCCGTCGCCCAGATGCAGCCGAGTCAGACCATAATGTTCTATGTAGTTTGTCAGTTCCAGTTGCCAGACGGCAATGTAAGCCTGCCACAGGAACAGCGCCAACCCGATCCATCCGCCGATAGCAAATGCCAGTGCAATCGCCACTAACTGCATCACCCCAAAACGCCAGAACGGGTTTGACCGGTGAAAGACGCCGCGCCCGGCACGGGCCAAGAGCTGCCGCTCTGCCCGCCAGGCTGACTTTGGCCCTTCGCGCAACACCCGTACGAAAAAGCGGTGGAAACCTTCGTTATAGCGCGCAGTCACCGCGTCGCGCGGCGTGGCGACATATCGGTGATGGACCTGCAGATGTTCGGTGCGAAAGTGGCTGTAAAGCACCGTGGCCAGCAACAAATCACCCAACCAACGCTCTGCCCACCCTCTGCGGTGCATCAGTTCATGCGCATAGTTGATGCCGATCGACCCTGAAATGACACCGACGCCGAAGAATAGGGCAAACTTCTCCCAAGACGCCAGGTGATCGACGTGGGTCGTATACCAGATTAACCCGTAAATCGTGCCGAACTGTATTGGAAACCAGATGAGTGTAATCAACCGGTACCAAAATAGGTCCGCATCTGGCGTGGCAGGGTTCAGATTGGCTTTGTTCAGCCCCGCGATGCGATCCAAAAGCGAAACAAGCCCCCAACCGCACACGGGCAGCAATAACAGCGTCCAACCGCCCCAGATCGCCTCAACTGCCGCCAATGGCAGCAGTATCAGCGATCCCCAGAAGGGCAATGCAGATGAGAAACGCGACAGGGACGCGGACATTTGAACTCCAGACGCAGCGAATTGTTCTGAGCTAGAGACTAGTCGGTTGCTTCAACGCGCTCAATTGCCTTGAAGCAATGGTTTCGCCGCGTCAAATACCTTCCGCATCACGGTTGGCAGATCCGTCAGACGAAGGTTTTCACGGGCTATAAACTGCCCGCGTTGCGGCTGCGCGGCAATCGGCAGATGCGCAACCTGTACAGACAAACGCAGGTGAAAATGCGTGAATGTGTGCCGCACTTCATCATGACAATGCCGCCAGTCGGCCGCAACGGGAGGCGACGGGTTCGCCGCCTTTTCTGCCCATCCGGTCCCGGGCCAGCCCTGCATTCCACCCAAAAGCCCCTTGTCCGGGCGTTGTTCCAATAGGAATGCGCCGTCGGCGCGCATCGCCACATAGGCAATACCATAGCGGACGGGTTTTGCGGGTTTGGCGCTCTTGTTTGGCAAATCGGCGGCACGACCCTGACTATTGGCAAGGCAAGGTTTCTTAAGCGGGCAGATGCCACAGGCTGGATTGCGGGGGGTACAGATGGTGGCGCCAAGGTCCATCATTGCCTGTGCATGATCGCCTGCACGTTCTTGTGGCGTCAGCCGATCCGCATAGCCGGTCAGTTCCGGTTTGGCGGCGGGCAGCGGCGTTTCAATGCAAAACAGCCGGGCGATAACCCGTTCAACATTGCCATCAACTACGGTTGCGCGTTTATCATATGCAATGGCGGAAATCGCAGCGGCGGTATATGGGCCGATGCCTGGCAATTTCAGAAGCGCGTCGCGCGTTTCGGGAAAACGGCCGCCATGATCACTTTCGATGGCACGGGCGCATTTTAGCAAATTTCGTGCGCGGGCATAGTACCCAAGCCCCGCCCATTCACCCATGACATCAACATCATCAGCCGCCGCTAACGCACCGACATCCGGCCAGAGATCGACAAAGCGCAAAAAGTAACTGCGCACGCTGGCGACTGTCGTTTGCTGAAGCATTATTTCCGATAGCCAGACCTTGTAAGGATCGGGAATCTGGCCGGCTTTGCGTTCAGCTGGCCCGATCCGCCAGGGCAACGTCCGGGCATTCTGATCATACCAAGCCAGCAACATTGAACTGAATTCATCGTCACGCAATATTGTATTCCTCTTTGACCCAATTGCTGTGGGCAAGCCCGGCGCGGATGCATAGAATAGCGCCTGAGAACAGAAAGGACAGCGATGAGCGTGACGCCAGAGCAGCCCCGCCGCAGACGTGGATTCGAAGCAGCATCGGGCCTGTTGCGCGACAGGATCCGCTCGGCTGGGGAATCGCGCGGGTTCGCTGTTTCGCGCCTGTTGACCCATTGGCCAGAAATCGTTGGTCTGGAAGTTGCAGAAATGGCCCGTCCTGTGAAAATCAGCTATTCCAAAGGCGGATTCGGGGCGACCTTGGTCTTGCTGACAAACGGGGCTTCGGCACCCATTCTGCAGATGCAGCTACCCGCCATCCGCGAAAAGGTGAATGCATGCTACGGCTACAATGCCATATCGCGCATTTCCGTAACACAAACCGCCCCGATTGGTTTCGCCGAGGGTCAGGTGGCCTTCACTCCGGAAAAGAAAGCCAATGACGCGCCTGATGCGGCAGTTTCTCGCGCAGCCAAGGCGATATCGGGTGACGTAAGAAACCAAGAACTCCGGGCAGCGCTTGCAGCTTTGGCGGAAAAAGTCTTATCACGGCCAGGAAACAGGAAAGGCTGAACTATGTCTAAAACTCACATCTTGGCCGCTGCGGTTGCGCTGGCCGTTATTGGCGGTGGCGCATTCTGGATGGCGCGGCAGGATACCGTTCTGCCGCCCTCGCTCAGTACAGCCGCCATTGCGCAGGAAACCGCAACCTCAACCAGTTCCGAGGTCGCATTGGTGCCCGATATGATCCTGGGCCGGGCCGATGCCCCGGTCGAAGTGATCGAATATGCATCTTTCACCTGCCCGCATTGCGCCAATTTTCATGAAACCGTCTTTGACCAACTAAAAACCAACTACATCGATGCCGGCAAAGTCCGCTTTGTCTACCGCGAAGTCTACTTCGACAAATTCGGTCTTTGGGCCGGCATGGTGGCGCGGTGCGGTGGTTCGGAGAAATATTTCGGCATCTCTGACATGATCTATTCCACTCAGCGCGACTGGCTGGCGCCGGGCGAAGATGCAGGCATTGCCTCTAACCTGCGCAAGATCGGGTTGAAGGCCGGGCTGTCAGGCGAAGCGCTGGATGCCTGCATGAAGGACAATGACATGGCCAAGGCGATGGTCGCGACGTTTCAGACCAACGCCAAAAAGGATGATATCAACTCGACCCCTTCCTTTGTCATCGACGGGCAGAAATATGCCAACATGTCGTACGAGGAATTCGCAAAAACACTTGACGAAAAACTGGCCAACTAAGGAATGACCCCGCTTGCCGGTCTGAAGGTCGTCGAACTAGCGCGGATTCTGGCCGGTCCCTGGGCCGGGCAGACTCTGGCCGATTTAGGCGCTGACGTTATCAAAGTCGAAGCACCCGAAGGCGACGATACCCGCCGTTGGGGCCCACCCTTTGTAGAACGCGATAACGACCGCTCGGCGGCCTATTTCCACAGCTGCAATCGGGGGAAAAAATCTGTCACAGCCGATTTTCGCACCCCAGACGGCCAGGCATTTGTGCGTGAACTGGTCAAAGACGCAGATATTCTGATCGAGAATTTCAAGGTCGGCGGGTTAGCAAAGTACGGGCTGGATTATGCCAGTCTGGCGGTGCTTAACCCGCGACTTATCTACTGTTCGATCACGGGTTTCGGGCAGGACGGCCCCTATGCCCACCGCGCTGGTTATGACTACATCATCCAAGGGATGTCAGGCCTGATGAGTGTGACTGGCGAAGCCGATGGTCAGCCCCAGAAAGTGGGCGTCGCGGTGACAGACATATTCACCGGAGTCTATTCCGCTACGGCGATACTGGCGGCGGTGGTTCAGCGCGGTCGGACAGGGCAGGGCCAGCATATCGACATGGCCCTTTTGGATGTGGCGACTTCGGTCATGGCCAACCAGGCGATGAACTTTCTAGCGTCGGGCAAGCCCCCAAAAAGGATGGGAAATGCCCATCCGAACCTTGTTCCCTATGCAGTTTTTGACTGTCTGGACGGCTGGGTGATCTTGGCCACCGGAAACGACGCGCAATATCGCCGCTTGTGCAAAATTCTCGGGTTGGAAGCGCTGGCGGAATCCCCTGAATACCTGACCAACGCAGATCGCATCGCCAACCGCGATGATCTGAGCGCCGCCCTGTCAACCGCGACGCGCCGCTTTCCAAAGGCCGATCTGCTGTCCGCATGCGAGGCAGAAGGCGTTCCGGCCGGGCCGATCAACGACCTCTCCGAAGTATTCGCAGATCCGCAGGTTCTCGCACGCGGGCTAAGGATCGAGCCTGAGGGCATTTCCGGCGTCAGATCACCATTTCGCTTTTCGGATGCCGAACTGGCAGTTGACCGGGCGTCTCCGACGTTGGGGCAACATGACCCCGAATTTGGACAGACCGGTTAAAGCCCCAGCTTGCAGAATGCCTTGTCAAGCGGCGACCAATCACGCAGCGCCAAACGCACTGGCAATGTCAAAACGTTGGATCGCAAAGCTTCGGGCAAGCGCACGGCGTCTTTTTCGGTAGTGACCAATTGCGCGCCAAGATCAGCCGCCTGCCCTTCCAGCCGCCGCAGCAAAGTTGTGCTCAGCGGCTGATGATCGTCCAGTGCCACGGAATGGGCGATATCCGCGCCAAGATCGCGCAATGTGGAAAAGAACTTGTCCGGATGCCCGATTCCGGCAAATGCCAGCACCCGCAAGTCTTTCCAATCCATTCCGGTCGGCAATGGCTCCAGCACACCGGTCAGATGCGGGATTGTAATGGCTAAGCCCCAGCGTTCGGTGAATTCTGCCTGTGCCGCATCCGGCCCGATCGACAGAACAAAATCGGCGCGCGCCAATCCGGCAGATATCGGTTCGCGCAATGGCCCCGCTGGCAAACAAAGCCCGTTGCCAAACCCACGCGCCGCATCAACGACGACAATGGATAGATCTTTAGCAATGCCGGGGTTTTGAAAGCCGTCATCAAGGATGATAACTTGCGCGCCGGCTTCTGCGGCTGCGCGCACGCCCTTGGCCCGATCCCGCGCCACCCAGACCGACGTGAACCCAGCCAAAAGCAACGGTTCGTCACCGCAATCCGCCGCGCCGTGGATGCGTTCGTCGATCAGAACAGGGCCAGTGAGGCGCCCGCCATGACCCCGGCTGACCACATGAACCGCCAGTTTCCGTGCAAGCAAATGCTGAACCAATGCAATAACGGTCGGCGTCTTGCCGGTACCGCCTGCGTTGATATTACCAACACAGATCACAGGTATGTCGGACCGATATGCAAGGCCACGCTTCAGACGAAAGGCCGTTACCGCCGCATATAGGGCACCCAACGGGCGCAGAAACTGCGCCCTAAGCGCTGGCTGGTCAGGCGAGGTATGCCAGAAGCTCGGCGCGCGCATCAGACCACTTCCTTTCGGTCGCTCCGTAAGGCCAGAATCGTCGCGATCATGCCCACAACCCGTTCTGCAACCTCAGCACCACCAGATGACACTGACCAGGCATTGTGGGCAAGGATTGCGGCCTTGTCAGGCGCGATCAGGTCGCTGACCGCTTCAGCCAATTCCGCAGGTGTCTTGACAAGCCGCGCCGCACTCGCCGCGCTCAAACGCGCATAGGCATCCGGGTAGGGCGCGGTGTGGGGGCCATGCAATATTGCTGAACCGAGAGCTGCCGGTTCAAACGGACTGCGACCAGCGCCGTGCTGAAGCAGCGTGCCCCCCATATAGGTCACCGGCGCCAGCCGATACCAAAGCCCAAGTTCGCCTTCGGCATCTGCTATGAAAAGCTGGACATCCGGGTCAGGCTCTTCGTCGCGGCTGCGCTGTCCGACGATCCAGCCTTCGCGTGTCATCCGTTCGTTCAGTGCCTCGGCGTCCGACGGCTTGTCTGGAACAAATATCAAAAGCATCCGATGCGCCTGACGCATGGCATCGGAATGGGCTGCTATTACTGCGTCTTGCTCTGCCGGTGGGCAGTTCACCGCCAACCAGACCGGTCGCGCCTGCAACAGTTGCGCCAATGTATTTCGCTCGGCTTCGTTGCAGGGCAAAGGATCGGTTGTTTCCTCTATTCTACCGGCAACAGTAACGCCAAGCCCTTTGCCGCCAAGTTTGCGAAGCTGCACCAAGGTATCCGGATCCTGCGCCAGAATATGCGTGAAGCGTGCCAGCAAGGACGCAACCATCCCACGCTGCCAACGCCACCGGGCAGCCGCCTGCCGGGTCAGTTTTACATCCGCGAGGATCATCGGAATGCCACGGTTGTGGGTCTCTGCAATTAAGACAGGCGGCAGGCTGGTACCCGCGATGAGCGCTAGGTTTGGACGCCAGTGGTTCAGGAACGCGCTGATATTTTTCAGCTTCTCGGGGGGCAGAAAATCCGCGACTGTGCCCGGCGGCATAGCCCCTAGGTCTGGCAGATCGGGGCCATCGGCCGTTATCAAAATACCCAGCGGACCCGGTTCTTGCACCAGACGTTCGGCCAACTGTCCAAGGCTCTGCAATGTCGCGCCGGCACCAGCGTGCAACCATATCAAGGGTCCGGAAGGACGGGGCGACCGACGAATGTC
>JAOUMG010000359.1 GCA_029881635.1 Paracoccaceae bacterium
CTTGGATTTCTTCTGGCGATCCCGCTTGGCCTCGCGCAGGCGATCGGGCCCTGGTATCTGGCCTACCCTGCCAAGGTTTTCTGCACGGTGATCCGGGGGACGCCGCTTCTGTTGCAGATATGGCTTCTTTACTACGGGTTAGGCTCGCTTTTCCCGCAATACCCCTGGATCCGCGAAAGCGATCTCTGGCCCTATCTGCGGCAGGCATGGCCCTATGCGGTACTGGCCCTGACGATTTCCTATGCAGGTTATGAGGGCGAGGTGATGCGCGGCGCTTTTGCCGGTGTCGGCAAGGGCCAGCTGGAGGCGGCGAACGCCTTCGGGATGCCGCGCTTTACCATGTTCCGCCGTATCTGGTTGCCCCAGGCGATCCAGAGCGCGCTGCCCACACTTGGGGGTGAAACGGTCCTACAACTGAAGGCCACACCGCTGGTTGCCACCATCGCGATTGTCGACATTTACGCCGTCGCCTCGCGGGTTCGGCAAGATACGTTCATTGTTTATGAACCGCTGATCCTGCTGGCTGTGGTCTATCTGGTGATTGCCGGCATACTTGCCTTCGCCTTCAAGAAACTGGAAGAACGGGTGCCGGTCAGAGCCTCCTGACCGCAGATTTGCGCAGGTTGCGCCCAACCCAGACCGCGGCAATCGCAACCCGTCTCAGGTCAGCCCCAGCATTTTTCGCAAACGGTCATGCGGCAGCGAGGGCACGAAATTGCCGTCGCGACCGATCATGTCAGCATTGGCAATCATGCTGTTCAGGATCGCCTCTTCGACAGATTGCACGACAGCGGCGAAAAAGCTGTTTATCTGTTCATCAGGGACAAAATCGGCATGGTTCAGGCCCTCATCCGCGCCGCCTGCGATTTTGGAATTGGCGGTCGAGAAGGCCAGAAATATATCGCCTGACCCATGGTCAGCCATGCCGCCTGTCCGCCCCACACCAAAGGTCGCGCGCCGGGCAAGGCGTTTGAGCTGATGCGGCAGGAAGGGTGCGTCGGTGGCGATGACGGCAATGATCGAGCTGAGATTGCGCTCGGGGCTGTTGCGGCGTACCGGCAGATCGTCGAATGCCGGGCCAATCCGGTGGCCCCGCACGGTCAGATCCGGGCGCATACCGAAATTGGCCTGAACGAATGCCCCAAGGGTGTAGTTGCGCCCTGCAAAGGGTACGATGCGCGATGCGGTGCCCGACCCGGCCTTGAAACCAAAGCACTTCATCCCCGTCCCACCACCGACGCTGCCTTCGTCAATCGGTCCTGACGTTGCGCTGTCAATGGCCGCGAAGACATGGGTGTCGGTCACGTGGAAACCATTGATATCATTCAGGAACCCGTCATAGGTTTCGGCGGCGACCGGCAGGGCGAAATCATCATCGAAGGTGTCGGGGAAGGTGCGCGCGGCCCAGCGGATGGTCGCATCGCGCGCCAGCCCGCAGGAATGGGTGTTGGTGATGGTGATCGGCAGCGCAAATTTGCCGGCTTCTTCGATGTAATGCGATCCCGAAAGCTCACCATTGCCATTCAAGCTGAAAAGACCGGCAAAGACCGGGTTCTGCACCTGATCCCTGGGGCGTGGCAGGATGGCCGTGACACCGGTACGGACCGGACCCTTGCCGACAGTCAGGGCACCTTCGCCTTCGATGATGGTGCTATATCCCACGGAGAGGCCGGGGACATCGGTGATGGCATTCAGCGCGCCCGGCTGGCCATCGAAAGTAATTCCGATCCCAGCCGCGCGCAGTTTGCCGGACGGCGTGTGGTGAAGATGGTTCTTGGGCATTACACCAGCACCTCTATCTTGGCCTGATCGCCGACGCCGAAAACCCGCTTATAGCGCTCAATTTCATCCGCCGGTCCCATCGCCTTGACCGGGTTATCCGACAGTTTTACCGTCGGTCGCCCATCTGCCGACACGGCTTTGCAAACCAGCGAGAAGGGCGACAGTGCCTCATCCGGGACCAGACCGCGGAAATCGTTGGTCAGCAGAGTTCCCCAACCGAATGAGACGCGCACGCGGCCGATGAATTGCCGGTGCAGTTCCTCGATCTTGCCGACATCAAGCCCGTCGGAAAAGATTACCAGCTTTTTCGTCGGATCCTCGCCGCGCGACTTCCACCAGTTAATGGCGATTTCCGCCCCTTTGGCCGGGTCGCCACTGTCGATGCGGATACCGGTCCAGCCCGCCAGCCAGTCTGGCGCGCCTTTCAAGAACCCTTCGGTGCCGTAGGTATCGGGCAGGATGATCCTGAGATTGCCGTCATGTTCATCGTGCCAGTCTGCCAGCACCCGGTAAGGGGCCTGGCGCAGTTCTTCATCGCTATCGGCAAGGGCGGCATGGACCATCGGCAGTTCATGGGCATTGGTCCCGATCGCCTCGATATCGCGTTTCATCGCGATGCGACAATTCGAGGTGCCGACAAAGGCGGGCCCCAAACCTTCGGCCATGGCCTGTACGCACCAGTCCTGCCAGAGAAAACTGTGGCGTCGCCTGGTGCCGAAATCAGCGATGCGCAGGCCTTCGACCTTGCGCAGGCGTTCAATCTTTTCCCAAAGCCGGGTCATGGCGCGGGCATAGAGAACCTGCAATTCGAACTTGCCCATGGTGGCCAGAACCGCGCGTGAGCGCAGCTCCATCAACACCGCCAGCGCGGGGATTTCCCACAGCATCACCTCGGGCCATTTGCCCTCAAACGTCAGCTCGTACTGGTCGCCTACGCGTTCGAGGTGATAGGCGGGAAGGCGCATTTTTTCGAACCATTCCATGAAGTCGGAACTGAACATCTGCCTTTTGCCATAAAAGGTATTACCCCTGAGCCAGGTGCTTTCGCCGCGCGACAGCGACAAGGACCGCACATGATCGAGCTGTTCGCGCAGCTCGCCTTCGTCAATCAGCCTGGCAAGTGGAATATGGGTGGAGCGGTTGATCAGGCTGAAGGTCACCACAGTATCGGGACGGTTGCGCAGGACCGACTGGCACATCAGCAACTTGTAGAAATCGGTATCGGTCAGGGACCGGACGATCGGGTCGATCTTCCAGTTGTGATTGTAGACGCGGGTGGCGATATCGACCATTCAGGCCACCAGCGCCACAGAGGCCGCGCGCATGGTGTCGCGGGCAGCAGCGAGCGAACCATCGAGGTCGATGGCGCGGCAGAGGTCTTCGCGGACTGTTGCCGAAAACCCGAGACGGGCGGCGTCGATGGCCGAATAGGCGACACAGAAATCGGTGGCGAGACCGACAAAGGTCAGATGCGTCACCCCGCGCGTGCGCAGATAGCCTTCGAGCCCTGTCGGGGTCTTGTGATCATTCTCGAAAAACGCCGAATAGCTGTCGATCTCGGCCCGAAACCCCTTTCGGATCACCAGATCGGCCGGATCTGTGGCAAGGCCCTTGTGAAATGCGGCCCCTTCGCTGCCTTGAACGCAATGCACCGGCCAGAGCACCTGCGGACCGTAGGGCATTTCAATCATGCTGAACGGCGCGGCGCCCGGATGATTGCTGGCGAATGACGAATGATTTGCCGGGTGCCAGTCCTGCGTCAGAACCCGCACCGGGATTTCCGCCATCAAGGCGTTGATGCCGGGAATGATCGCATCGCCATCCGTCACCGCC
>JAOUMG010000361.1 GCA_029881635.1 Paracoccaceae bacterium
CCAGGGGCGTTATCAGCCTTCATGTAGCCGGGCCAAGGCCCCTTCGCACATGCCGAAAGGTTCCCATTCACAACCCGCACAAAGCGTTTTCAGGCTGCCAGGCCGGACGTTTTCACGGATACGGGATTTTGCATCGGCCCAGGTCAGTATTTCACGAGGTTTCAGCTTCAACGCTGCCGCATGCGCCCGGTCCAGGACCTTGATCTTGTCCTGACTGGTGCAATGCGTCCCGCGCCGCTTTGGGCAGGGCGCGCAGATCGAATCTGCAGCACCTGTCACTTCGATAACCGTCGCGTCGCCACCAGTTGCACGAAGCTGCCCCATGACGATTGCGGTCATGTTGGCCGTGAATTCGGGGGAATATCCCTTGCCCTCAAAGCCGAGCGAACAGAGGAAGTGATGGGGGCGGTAGCGGATGGGGTCAGGCATCGCCGAGATGCGGGCGGATATCCATTCCCGCTGCTTCAAAGATGTCCAGAAGCTGATCGAAGGTAATCCCTTCTCTTTGCATGGTCGCAAGCTGATGAGAGCCTTCGTGAACCCAAAGCACAGGGCGAGAGACACCATCTAGGTCGACAATATCACATGGCAGCGGGGCATCGGACATGCCAACACCAGGCAGACAGTTGCAAAGCCAGCCAAAGAAGCCATCAATCCCGGAATAGTCATCTTTCTCCCAAGCCTGGACGTAGAGGTCGAAATTCTCCAGCTTCAGGCTGGCCCAAGGACCGAATCGAAATGTTTCTCCTGTGTCGATAATTGGTATCGGAAGGACACAGCGGATAAATCGGTCGTCGCCGAGGGCGCAAAGGTCGGAGTTCAACCGATCCTGCCCGACTTCCAACGTAATGACGCCCGCTTGTTGACGGTGACCATGTGGCCAAGGGTCCGGATGATCATAGCCGATGTCAAGCAATCCACCGACGGACTCGCCACAGCAGCCGCAGCGGTAGTCACGGGACATGAAGCGTTGCCAGCGTTTGTCGTCGAGTAGGCTCACTCAGCCGCTTTCATCTCAAAACCCTTGGCGATCTGATCCGAGGGTGCCACCGGGTATTGCCCCGAAAAACATGCGTCGCAATATTGCGGGGACTTGGCGTCGCGGCCCTTGCTTTCGCCCACCGCGCGGTAGAGCCCGTCGAGTGAGATGAATTTCAGGCTGTCGACCCCCATCCAGTCGCGCATTTCATCTTCTGACATGGTCGCTGCCAGCAATTTGCTGCGTTCCGGCGTATCGACGCCGTAAAAGCAGGGCCATGCCGTAGGCGGCGAAGCAATACGGAAATGCACCTCGGCAGCGCCTGCATCAAGAATCATTTCGCGGATCTTGATCGAAGTTGTGCCGCGCACCACGGAATCGTCGACAAGGATCACCCGCTTGCCCTTGATCAGCGCCCGGTTGACATTGAGTTTCAGCCGAACGCCCATATTGCGGATCTGTTCGGTCGGCTCGATGAAAGTGCGGCCCATATACTGGTTGCGGATGATGCCCATGGCGTAGGGAATGCCGCTTTCCTGACTATAGCCGATGGCTGCCGGGGTGCCGCTATCGGGCACGGGGCAGACAAGATCCGCCTCCACCGGCGCTTCGCGCGCCAGCTCCACGCCGATCTGGCGGCGGGTCTCATAAACGGAACGGCCGCCAAGGATGGAATCGGGACGTGAAAAATAGACATGCTCAAAGATACAGAAACGCGATTTTGCCTGGCCAAAGGGCCGTGTGCTTTCAACCTTGCCGCCGGAAATCACCACCATTTCGCCAGGGTCAATTTCGCGCAGAAACTCTGCGCCGATGATATCAAGCCCGCAAGTCTCTGACGACAAAACATATCCGTCATCCGCCAGTTTGCCCAGGACGAGCGGCCTGACCCCCAGAGGATCGCGCACGCCTATTAGTTTGGTACGGGTCATGGCGATAACCGAGAATGCGCCTTCCACGGCGCGTAGCGCGTCCTTCATCCGTTCGGGGATATTCTTTTGAATCGATCGCGCCATCAGGTGGATGATGCATTCGCTATCCGAAGATGATTGAAAAATAGCGCCGCGTTCAATCAGATCGCGGCGCAGGCTGGTCGCATTGGTGATGTTGCCGTTATGGGCAATGGCACAGCCCCCCATCGAGAATTCCCCGAAAAAGGGCTGCACATCGCGGATCTGGGTGTGGCCCTTCGATCCGGCCGTTGAATACCGTACATGTCCGATAGCCAAAGCACCGGGCAAAGTTTCCATCAGGCTGGCTTTGGTAAAATTATCCCGCACATAACCAAAACGACGGGCTGAATTGAAACCTTCGTCCGGGTGGTGCGAAACGATCCCCCCGGCTTCCTGTCCGCGATGTTGAAGCGCGTGCAAACCCAGGGCCACAAAGTTGGCCGCATCAGCGACACCGACAACTCCGAAAACCCCGCATTCCTCTTTCAGTTTGTCATCATCGAAAGGGTGGCTGAGGAATGGACGCATTACGCATGTCTCCGAATCCGGGGCAGGGAATTGCACCTTCATTTAGAGGGTCGGGCGCAGTATGTCACGCGCCTGTCACACCTGCATTCGAAGAAAGCTTCGAACCACCGCAACAGACACCGGAAAACAGCGAAAACCAGCGCTGCCGAAGAGAGAATGGATCAGTTGCTTGTGCTCGGTGCGCCGCAATCGCCGACAAGCTGTTCATAGCGTTGCATGATCCAGCCCGGCGCATCTTCGGGAATCTGCTTTTCAAGCGATGATTGCACAGACGCGAAAACCTCGATCGACCGCGACTTGTCCACCACAGGGACGGAAGAATTGACCAGAACCCGGTCGTAAACAACAAAAGCGATGGCAACAAGCAAAAGGCCGCGTGCTGCCCCAAAGAGAAATCCCAAGCCCTGGTCGAGACCACCAAGCGCAGAGCGCTGGACCGCTGACGAGAAAAGCGGCGTGAAGATCGACATCACAATCAGCGCACCTGCAAACACCGCCGCAAAGGATGCGATGATGGATAATTCGCAGCTGTCACCCAGAAATTTGTCCAGAACCGGTATCTGTTTGATCAATGGCTCTGCCTTTGGCGCGAACATGAAGGCAAGCACGGCTGCAGCAACCCAACCGACAATCGCCATAATCTCGCGAATGAACCCCCGGCTGTAGGCAAGAATCGATGACATGAGGACAATGGCCGCAACCACTGCGTCAACGATTGTAAAACCTTCCATGCCCTCGCTCCTTCTGCTCAGCCCGCCGCGAACATTTCGCCGACGAATGTAGTGAGATCGGGCATCTTGCGCACCCGCATCCCGTCATCACCTTCGAATTTGCTTCGTTCAGGTGCGACTGCCTGTGAGAAACCAAGTTTTTGCGCTTCTTTCAACCTGTTTTCCGTTTGTCCGACAGGACGAAGCGCGCCTGACAGGCTGATTTCTCCGAAAACAACCATGTCGGGTGGCAGCGGAATGTCTTCGCGCGCAGACAAAAGTGCGGCTGCTACAGCCAGATCGGCGGCGGGTTCGGAAACCCGCATCCCCCCGGCAACATTAAGAAAAACGTCCATTCCGGCAAATGGAATGCCACAGCGCGCCTCCAGCACCGCAAGGATAGTGGATAGCCTTCCGCTATCCAGTCCGACCACAGTTCGA
>JAOUMG010000362.1 GCA_029881635.1 Paracoccaceae bacterium
CCTCGAACCGGAAAACGGTCATGCCGGGGCACAAAAACTGGTGCTGCGGTCTGATATGATTGTCCAGATCATAGGGCCGTTCCGGGTGCCGGGCAAAAATATCGGCAACCCAGTGATCAAAGTCGAAGCCCTTGGTCCTGCGATCTTCGGGAAAGCAAAATTCGCTGGCCATGCGCGCGACCGGATCGCGCACCACCGAAAAGCCATGGTCATAAAAGCCGTCCGGGATCAGGCGCCGGTGAATTTCGGCATGCATATGCTGGGCGGTTGACTTGGACCAGCCCAGGCGGCGCGGGAACTTCAGCGCAACACTTCCCTTGCGCGACAGATAGGCCTCGATGCTTGAACCACCGGTTTTGGGGATATGGGCAAAGAACAGAATCTTTCCGCCAATCCGCGCCAGAGGCATGTGTTTCTCCATCTTCCTGCCGGTTCAGGTTAGTGGCCCGCCTGACCGTAGTCCAGACCGGGGCGACTCATTTTCCCTGCCGCTGCAAGCGTTTGTGATCACAGCCAGTCATCGTGTGATCACAAAGCGTGGAAAATCGCCGCCGGACACCGCAGGTTGCGTGTTTATCATTTTGTGGCAAGCCGTTATTGTGCCATCAATGTCGATAACGCGAACCAGCACGGGGACAGCCAGATGAACATCCATGAATACCAGGCCAAGGCACTATTGCGCAGCTACGGTGCCCCTGTATCAGACGGCCGCGCCGTGCTGAAGGCAGAGGAAGCCAAGACCGCAGCAGGCGAAATGGACGGGCCGCTTTGGGTGGTCAAGGCGCAGATCCACGCCGGTGGCCGCGGCAAGGGCAAATTCAAAGAGGCGTCAGCCGGTGAAAAAGGCGGTGTGCGTATCGCCAAATCGGTGGCCGAAGCCGCGACAATGGCGCAGCAGATGCTGGGCCGTACTCTGGTAACCCATCAGACCGGCCCCGCCGGCAAGCAAGTCAACCGAATCTATATCGAAGATGGCGCGGGTATCGACCGCGAACTGTATCTGGCCCTTCTGGTCGATCGCGGTTCCTCCCGCGTGTCTTTCGTCTGCTCGACCGAGGGCGGCATGGACATTGAGGAAGTCGCCGCCAACCGCCCCGAAAAGATCCTGTCATTTTCGGTCGATCCTGCCTCGGGCCTGTCGGATTTCCATGGCCGCCGGGTGGCCTTTGCACTGGGGCTGGAAGGCGGCCAGATCAAGCAATGCGTGGCGCTGATCAAGACGCTTTATAAGATGTTCATCGAAAAAGACATGGAGATGCTGGAGATCAACCCCCTTGTCGTCGGCACCGATGGCAATCTCAAATGCCTTGACGCCAAGATGGGCTTTGACGGCAATGCCATCTACCGCCACCCCGATATCGCCGCCCTGCGCGACGAAACCGAAGAGGACCCCAAAGAACTCGCCGCGTCGAAGTTCGATCTGAACTACATCGCGCTCGACGGTGAAATCGGCTGCATGGTCAATGGTGCGGGCCTTGCCATGGCGACGATGGATATCATCAAGCTTTACGGGTCCGAGCCTGCCAATTTCCTTGATGTCGGCGGCGGGGCCACCACCGAAAAGGTCACCGAAGCCTTCAAGATCATCACCTCTGATCCCAACGTCAAAGGCATTCTGGTCAATATCTTCGGCGGGATCATGCGCTGCGATGTGATCGCCGAAGGGATCGTTGTGGCGGTCAAGGAAGTGGGTCTCAAGGTGCCGCTGGTCGTGCGGCTGGAAGGCACAAATGTCGAAAAGGGCAAGGAAATCATCCGCAATTCCGGCCTGAACGTCATCGCCGCCGACAACCTGAAAGACGGCGCGGAAAAGATCGTGAAGGCGGTTAAGGGGTGAAATTTGAGGCATGTCATCGCCTCCTTCATTTTCGAAATCAGCCCTTATGGGGAACGCTCAAAAACCCGTAGGTCGGGCTGAGGCCCGCCCTACCGCCTAGGCACCGACAGGAGACCAGAACGTGCCCAACCCCAAGCTACACGAGGTTTTCGAGGACAAAAGCTGGAGCGGCGACAAAGGTGCGCCGCGCTCGGGGCATGGGTCATCGCTCCGCCGGACGCGACGTCTTCGCAAGGCTTTGCCGGGATTCCTGCGCCGCTATGGTGTCAAGACATTCATCGATGCGCCCTGCGGGGACTGGACGTTCATGCAGGCCGTCGATCTGTCGATGCTGACCTCCTATATCGGCTGCGATATCTCGCACGCCCTGCTGGACGCCAATCAGGCCGAATTCGGCACGGATACCACGACATTCCGCTTTCTCGACATCACCTGCGACCCGTTGCCCAAGGGCGATATGCTGATGTGCCGCGAATGCCTGATCCACCTGCGTGACGTGAACCGCTGGGCGTTCTTTGAAAATTTCGCAGCCTCGCAGATTGACTGGCTGCTTTTGACCATCGACTACGTGTCTGGCAACATTCCGCTAACGGCCGATGGCGGGCACCAGAACTTCAATCCCATGCAGGCACCGTTCAACCTGCCCGATCCGATTGAAATCATCCCCGAATCCGATGACGCCGTTGACCCAAACCAACTGGGCGACCCCAATGTGGGGCCGTGGAAACGAAAACGTGCCATGGGACTTTGGTCACACAACCAGATTGTCACCACAGTGCAGCAAAAAAATACCCTAAGCGCGACATAATTCATGCGTAAGCCAGGAACCGCTTGCGGCTAAAACCCGCCATCCAAACGCTTCGACCGAACCGGCGAGGCCCCGACAAAAAGGAGAAGACAATGCGTTATCGTTTCTGTGCTTTCGTCGTAGCAACAACGTTCCTGGCTGCGCCATCCATCGCAAACCCGGCCTTTGTGCAGACATCTGTAGATTGCCTGCGCCTTCTTAATGAGAATCTCGAAATCGAAGCGGTCTTTCCAGGCAGCGAGATTCACCACGATGGCGGGATCGGCGAATCAGAGGTTTTCGTCAACGGGATGGAACTGCTGATCGACGCCACCATAAAAAGCTGCATCGTGCTCGATCCGACCAATACCAAGGCCGATGCCGAAAAACTCCTGCCTGAAATGCTGACAAAAGCAGGTGTTGGAAATGTCCGCGAAGAAGAAGGCTTTGGCGGCGCCATGGTCACACGCGGCGATTTCGCCGGTGGTACGCTCAATGTCTATGTTGATGTAGGGTTGGATGGCGGTGCCGCTTACCTTATGTCGGTCACGCCTGGCAGCTAAGGAAGAATACGTTGATCCTGGCTGTCCTGGCCGACCAAAGGACAGCCAGATCAAAATGGGAATGGGGGTATAGATGAAGGATCATGCGGCTACCCGCCTTTGCCCCTATTGCGAAGGCACCCGCGCAACAAGGATCGCGACCTATTCGAAGGACGAATGGGATGTGGTGGCCTGTGACGCCTGCGGATTTGTCTATCTTGCCAACCCGGCCAGTTATGAGGCTCTGACCGAAGATTTCGCCTGGGAAAAAACCTATGCCGAAAAGGCCAAAACCGGTGGATCATCGCGCTTTTCCGCGCTGAACCGGCGACTGCGCAGGGCATTGGGCCACAAGCCCGGCGAAAGGGGCACAAGGGTCTGGGCACGCGCCTTCGGCAAGGGCCGCGTCCTCGATATCGGCTGCGGCGAATTCCTCAGGCCTCC
>JAOUMG010000363.1 GCA_029881635.1 Paracoccaceae bacterium
CATCCATGACCTTGCCCGCAAGATCGGCAGAACTGGATGAGCCTGCGGCCTGCATGGCCAGCATAAGAAGGGCGGCGGCATCATAGCTTTCAGGTGCGAAAGCGCCGGTTCCGTCAAAGCCAGCGGAAGAGGCCATTTCCTGGAATTTGGCAGCACCGGGGCTGTCAGTGCCCGGAAGCGCGCCGAAGGATCCATTGATTTCCGCACCGAAGTTTTCATTCAGCTTTTCACCAACCATCCCGTCCGGGAAGTAGAAGGTTGAAAAGGCGCCGGTGTCGAGGGCGGCGCGCACAATGCCCGACCCACCCTGATCAATGTAGCCTGCAACAACCAGCGCATCGCCACCTGCCGAGGCCAGGGCGCCGACTTCGGCAGAATAGTCTGCCTTGCCGTCTTCATGGGCCGCCGAAATGGTCACTGTACCACCCGCCGCTTCGAAGTTGCGCTGGATCGCTTCGGCAAGACCCTTGCCGTAGTCGTTGTTGGTGTAGGTCAGTGCGACGGATTTCACCCCACGCTCGCCGAGAATAGCGGTCACGATCTCGCCCTGGCGGGCATCGGAGGGCGCGGTGCGGAAGAAGAGGCCGTTATCTTCGGCGGTTGAAAGACCGGGCGAAGTGGCAGAAGGCGAGATCATCACAATGCCGTTCGGAACGGCGACATTGGCGAGGATCGCGCCGGTCACGCCAGAGCAGTCAGCGCCCATGATGGCATTTACCTTGTCGGTGGTGACCAGACGTTCGGCAGCAGCCGTAGCTGCAGCAGCATCAACGCAGGTCGAATCGCCGCGTACCGAAGTGACAGTTGAACCATCCAGCAACATGCCAGAATCGGTGACCTCTTTCATTGCCAGTTCAGCGCCGGAACCCATCGCGGGCGTAATCGATTCCAATGGGCCGGTGAAGCCCAGGATTACACCGATTTTGATATCTTCGGCACCGGCGGCACCTGCAAGAAGAGCAGCCACTGCCGTGGCCGTAAGTAGTTTTTTCATTGGATACTCCCATATTGGACTTTTGTCCTGCCAAGAAATCTAGTGGGAGTGGTTCGAAAAGAAAAGCGGTCTGAATCGTCAGAGTGACACATCGTTGGGCACATATGCCGGAAATTTCGCGTCTCTTGGTACGATTTGCCCGAATTGCCGGGCCGCGAACACCATCTTCAAATAGACAGCCGGGGGGTGAGTGAAGAAGATCCATGGCTGCCGCGTTCGCGGTAGGGTGTGGTCTGGTAATGGGCGCGGTAGCATTTTGAAAAATGCGACGGGCTGGCGAATCCGCAGGCGAGTGCCACATTGATCACGCTCATATCGGTCTGCATCAGCAGGTTGCGCGCCTTTTGCAGACGCAGTTCCATGTAGTAGCGTTTCGGGCTGCGGTTCAGATAGCGTCGGAAAAGCCGTTCAAGCTGACGTGTGGACATGCCCACATTGGTGGCCAGTGCCGCCGGGCTTATCGGGTCCTCTATGTTTTGCTCCATCTTCTGGATGACCTGGCTCAGCTTTGGATGGCGGACGCCGATACGGGTCGGTATCGACAGGCGCTGCGTGTCCTGATCGGTGCGGATCGAAGAATAGATCAGCTGATCGGCCACGGTGTTGGCGACATCCTCGCCATGATCTTGCGCAATGATCTTCAGCATCATGTCGATTGATGCCGTGCCACCTGCCGTCGACATACGGTTGCCATCGACGACAAATACCGATTTTGTCAGCTTAACATCTTCGAATTCTTCAAGAAAACTATCCTGGTTTTCCCAATGGATCGTCGCGCGTTTGCCATCCAGCAGGCCAGCCTTGGCGACGGTATAGGCCCCGGTGCAAAGACCACCAATCGCAACGCCACGCCGGGCTTCTCGGCGCAGCCAATTCAGTACCGGCTTGGTCGTGGCTGATTGCACATCAATGCCACCGCAGACAAATACCGTATCGTCACGATTGATCTCCTCAAACCCCATGTCGAGTTTGAATGAAGCGCCGTTAGAGCAGGTTGCCTCCATCCCGCCTTCACCGGCCAGGACCCAGGAATAGGCCTTATGTCCGAGAACGCGGTTGGCAATGCGCAACGGTTCGATTGCACCGGCAAAGGACAGCATGGTGAAGTTATCGAGCAAAAGGAAAACAAAGCGCTTGTGCCGTCCGGCAGAAGACGCTTCTTTCTTTTGCGAAGGTGAGGCGGTTACCATTTAGCGACCCGTTGCCGTCGTTTTAAGGACAAGAGCATTAAATCCTTGCCCCCTGCAAGAGCGATTTGAGGCTTATCGAATTGCATGGGTCGGACATGATGCGTATATACCTGCACCGTTAACGCTAAATCCTCTGGGAGAAGACCAATGACCAAGGGCTGGACAAAAACCGATTGGCGATCAAAGCCTCGGGTGCAGATGCCGGACTATCCGGACGCGGCCGCCCTTGCTGCGGTTGAGGCACAGCTGAGTGTCTATCCGCCACTGGTATTCGCCGGCGAAGCGCGTAAGCTGAAGCGCGCGTTGGGCGAAGTGTCGGCAGGGCGCGCATTCTTGCTGCAAGGGGGCGATTGTGCCGAAAGCTTTGCCGAGTTTTCCGCTGACAATATCCGCGACATGTTCAAGGTGATCTTGCAGATGGCCATCGTTCTGACCTGGGGCGCCAAGGTGCCAGTGGTCAAGATCGGTCGTGTTGCGGGACAGTTTGCAAAGCCAAGATCGGCACCGATGGAAATGGTCGGGGGCGTCGAATTGCCGTCCTACCGCGGCGACATCATCAACGGATTTGACTTTACGCCCGAGGCGCGGATCCCGGACCCGTCACGGATGTTGCAGGCCTATACGCAAGCCGCAGCCTCGCTCAACTTGTTGCGGGCATTTTCAACCGGTGGCTTTGCTGACATGCACCGTGTGCAATCGTGGATTTCGGGATTTACCGATGAAAACGATGCCAAGAGGTATCGCGAAATCGGTGACCGCATTCAGGACGCCATGGATTTTATGGGTGCGGCTGGTGTCAATTCCGAAACCACGAACGAGTTGGGTAAAGTCGACTTTTACACCAGCCATGAGGCGCTTTTGCTTGAATATGAAGAGGCGTTGGCACGGATTGATTCCACGACCGGATTGCCTGTGGCAGGTTCCGGCCACCTGATCTGGATCGGCGACCGGACCCGTCAGCCAGATGGGGCGCATGTGGAATTTTGCCGGGGTGTGCAAAACCCGATCGGTCTGAAATGCGGCCCGTCTCTGAGCGCTGATGATCTGAAGGTTCTGGTGAAAAAGCTGAACCCGGAGAATGAGGCCGGAAGGCTGACGCTGATCGCGCGATTTGGGGCAGGTAAGGTGGGTGACCATCTGCCGCGCCTGATCAAAGCGGTTGAGGAAGAGGGCGCAAAGGTTGTCTGGACCTGCGATCCGATGCACGGCAACACGATCAAATCGGCCTCTGGCTACAAGACCCGGCCGTTTGAAAGCGTCTTGCGTGAAGTTCGCGAGTTCTTTGCCGTTCACAAGGCCGAAGGTACGATCCCGGGGGGCGTGCATTTCGAGATGACCGGTAAGGACGTGACGGAATGCACCGGTGGCGTACGTGCCGTGACGGATGAAGACCTGTCCGACCGTTA